>NZ_JTLA01000173.1:0-8596 GCF_000799055.1 Ensifer sp. ZNC0028 | reverse complement strand
AGCCGATCCTGGAGTTCGACCGGACGGAAAACCCGTTCCGACAGGCGGTGCTGAAGGCGCCGATCGAGGCGGTCGACGGCGTCGTTGCCATCCCCGATGCGCCCGGCCTTGGCATCGAGATCGACCGCGACGCACTCGCCCAGTTCAAGATGCCCGGAACGTGAGAGCAAGGTGGACGTGCGTGCCGCATGGGGCCCTGTCCGAACTTACCGGGTCCGAACTTGCCGGGCATGTTCTCCGGCTCGTGGCGAGACACATGGGTGCGTGTCGGTCCGGCTTAGCGCCAAACAAACTCCCAGCTAGTCGCTGGCAAGCCCGTCGGCAAGCATAAGGGCCTGTTCGTGTTCGTCGAGGTGCATGAGGCCACCGTCTCGGCTTTGTCGAACCCTTCTCATGTGATCGCGTGGACTGAGGCCCAGAGTTCGCTTGAACATTCGTGAGAAGTAGTAGGGGTCGGGGTAGCCGACTTCCGCGGCTGCAGAGGAAACCGAAAGCCCTGCTTCGAGAAAGTGCATTGCCCGCTCCATGCGTTTCAGCTCCTGGTATTTGCGCGGTGTACGCGCTACGCGTTTCTGGAACTCCCGCAGGAAGTAATCGCGATTGTAGGGAGATGCTTCGACCGCCTTTGTCGCAATATCCGGGTCGAGCGGATTGGCGGAGATCATCGTTGCCGCCTTCATGACAGCGAGATCGATCGCATCTGCTCCCTCGGGCTGGTAGGTGGCATGGTCTCGCCAGCCGATGAATGCATCTTCGATGAAGGCGATCAGCAGAACCATGAACAGGTGGTGCTGACCAAGCGTCACGGAAGAGGGCGGCGCGCTTTGACGATAGTGGCGCGCCAGCGGCTCAAGCAACCCCCACCGCGCCAGCCTCAGCTTCGGCACCAAATCCATCTGCTCGATCAGGTTGTGACGGCCGTAAATATCAAGTGTGAAATGCTGGGCGAGGCCGAGATATGTTTCCGGTCCCTCGCTCCATCCGATGAAGCGCTGCCCGCGGGAAATCAGCATGGCATCGCCCGGCTCCATCACATGTGGCTCTCCATCGACCAGATAGTGACCGCGCCCTTCAAGGCAGATGACGAGGTCGTCGACCGGGTTCGACTTGTCGATGCGCCAAGTCTGCGAATGCTCCATGCGGATAGCCGCTCGGGTCAGATTAAGCGTCAGCGCCGCCGGCGGAATAGCAGAGAGAATTCCACCTTCAATTTCGTCCATCTTTTTCCTCGCCTTTGTGAATTCATTCTGTGACAAAAATGCGTGAGTGTCATCGCAGAAATGCATGCACGCGCCGCATCGAACTGGGAGGAGATCGGTCAGCGGACAGGGAGGAGGCTACAGCCTTCGCCTGTCTGCACCGTTCCGGGAGCGTAATTTGTACGAAACCGTATCTAAAATGGCCGCTCTTCAGCGCCGTCCGGGAGGGCCGGCATGAAAGGGCAGCGTCTTTTGGGGCTTGGCTATCTGGCGCCCTACATTATCGGCCTGTTGATCTTCACGGCCATTCCGTTCATCGGCTCATTCTATCTGAGCTTCACGAGCTATGACCTGATGAGCGAACCGCGCTGGACAGGTGTCGCCAACTATGAGCGGCTCTTTACCCGCGACCGCACCTTCATCAAGTCGCTCAACGTAACGCTTCTTTACGTCTTCATCACCGTGCCTCTGAAGCTCGCCTTTGCGCTCTTCATCGCGGCCATTCTAAATCATAGGTTGAAGTTCATCGGCTTGTTCCGAACGGCATTCTACGTGCCTTCGATCCTTGGAGGCTCGATCGCGATCGCCGTTCTGTGGCGCTATGTCTTCGCCTCGGAGGGTCTTGCGAACATGGCGCTCGCGACCCTCGGCCTCGCGCCGGTCGATTGGTTCGGCGATCCCGTGAACGCGCTCTTCACGATCACGCTGCTGCGCTGCTGGCAGTTCGGCTCCGCCATGGTGATCTTCCTTGCGGCCCTGCAGTCGATCGACAAGTCGCTCTATGAAGCGGCCGCGATCGATGGCGCCGGCAAGGTGCGCACCTTCTTCTGGATCACCCTGCCTCTGCTGACGCCCGTCATTTTCTTCAACCTGATCATGCAGATGGTTCAGGCGTTTCAGGAGTTTAACGGTCCTTACATCATCACCCAGGGCGGTCCACTGAAGGCGACCTATCTGCTTCCGCTTTATATCTATGACGAGGCCTTCAAGAAGTTCAACATGGGCTACGCCTCGTCCATCGCCTGGGTGCTCTTCACCATCATTACCGTGCTGACCCTCGTCGCCTTCTGGTCTTCGAAGAAGTGGGTCTATTACGCCGGCGACAAGAGGAACTGACGAGATGACCGATCTTCAAGTTCTCAACGATCGCCTGGTCGCCCGCAGGGCAAGGCTCCGCCTGATCTCCACGACGGTTCGCTATGTGCTGCTGTTTTCCGTTGGCTTCGTCATGCTCTACCCGCTGATCTGGCTGGTTGGCGCGAGTTTCAAGACGAATTCGGAGATCTTTTCCGGCGCCGGCTTCATGCCGACAAGTCCGACCGCTGACGGCTATGTAAAGGGCTGGCAGACGTCGACGCCCTATACCTTCGGTCGGTTCTTCTGGAATTCCTTCCTGATTATCCTGCCGAAGGTGGTCGGCACGGCGATCTCCTGCACGATGGCGGCCTATGCTTTCGCACGGTTCGACTTTCCGCTGAAGAAGATCCTCTTCGGTTCCGTCATCGCCATCCTGCTCCTGCCAAATGTCGTAACACGCATTCCGCAGTACATTCTTTTCCGCGATCTCGGCTGGCTTGACACGTTTCTACCGCTCTGGGTGCCCTCGGCCTTCGCAGGCGATGCCTTCTTCGTCTTCATGCTGGTGCAGTTCCTGCGCTCGCTTCCGACGGATATGGAAGAGGCGGCTCGTGTCGACGGTGCCAACAGTCTCCAGACATTGATCTACATCGTCGTCCCCATGCTCGCGCCGGCGCTGATTTCAGTCTGTCTGTTTCAGTTCATGTGGACCATGAACGATTTCCTCGGGCCGCTGATCTACCTGTCGTCGGTCGACAAATATCCCGTGAGCCTCGCGCTCAAACTTTCCATCGACACCACCGAAGCCTTCGAATGGAACCGCATTCTCGCAATGTCGGTGCTGACGATCACACCCGCCTTGGTCGTCTTCTTCGCTGCGCAACGGTACTTCATTGAAGGGATCTCCTCCGGGGGAGTCAAAGGCTGAACATGGCTAAGGTCCAACTGAAGAATCTCGAGAAGGTCTATGGCAACGCCTTCAAGGCCGTGCACGGCATCAACCTCGATATCGAGGATGGTGAGTTCATGGTCTTCGTCGGCCCCTCCGGCTGCGCCAAATCCACCACGCTGCGTATGGTCGCCGGGCTCGAGGAGATATCGGGAGGCGAGGTCGTGATCGGCGACCAGCGGGTCAACGACTTGCCGCCCGGCAAACGCTCCATCGCTATGGTGTTCCAGAACTACGCGCTCTACCCGCACATGAAGGTGCGCGGTAATCTGGCTTTCGGTCTGAAGATTGCCGGCAAGCCAAGGGCGGAAATCGACGCAGCCATCGATCACGTGGCCAAAATCCTTGAAATCGAGCCGTTGCTCGATCGATTGCCGAAGCAGCTTTCCGGCGGCCAGGCTCAGCGCGTGGCGCTTGGGCGTGCATTGATCAAGAAGCCCGGGGTCTTCCTGTTCGATGAGCCGCTTTCCAATCTCGACGCCAAGCTGCGCGCTTCGATGCGTGTCCGCATCACCGACCTGCACCGCCAGCTCAAGGCCGAAGGCTTATCCTCGACCGTAATTTACGTGACACACGACCAGACCGAGGCGATGACGATGGGCGATCGTATCTGCGTCATGCAGTCGGGTCGCATCATGCAGGTGGCGACGCCGAAGGAACTCTACAATCGCCCGGCGAACCTTTTCGTTGCCGGCTTCATTGGTAGCCCGGAGATGAACCTCATCGATGCAAGGCTCGACGGTGGGGACGTCTCGATCGGCAGCCAGCGTCTGCCACTTGGCCCCAACCTCGAGACGCGGCTTTCGTCGAGGCCCGCTGAGGCCGTGCTCGGCATACGCCCGCAACATCTCTCCCTTGCCGCCGATGGCGCGGCATTTGCGGCGAAGCTGACCAATGCCGAGTTCATGGGGCATGAAGTCTACCTCCACGCCGATCTCGAGGGCCGAAAGTTCGTGAGCGTGGTGGGGGCTGCCGAATTCGAGGCTCTGGGACGCTCGGATGTGATCCGCCTGCGACCGGACCCTGTCCAACTGCATGTTTTCGACAAGACCGATGGCCGCAACGTGTCGCTTTGAGGAGGCGCCGCGTCGTTCAATTCCAAGGAGGAGAAGGCAATGAGAATGACAGCAAAGATCGCCGCGCTTGCCGGCGTCGCATATGGCGCTCTTGCGCTCGCCACGGCAGCGCACGCGGCTGAATTGCGTATGGCGTGGTGGGGTGGCGAGAGCCGCCACGTTGCCACCCAGAAGGCGATCGCGGCGTGCGGTGAAAAATATGGCCATACAGTCAAAGGCGAGTTCACCGGTTTTGACGGCTACCTCGAAAAGCTGACGACCCAAATGGCCGGCAAGACCGAGGCGGACATCGTGCAGGTCAATTGGCCGTGGCTGCCGCTGTTTTCAAGAAATGGCGACGGGTTTGCCGATTTGCGCACACTCAAGGCGATCGACCTTTCCAACTGGAGCGACGCCGATCTCGCGGCAGGCTCCATGAACGGGGTCCTGCAGGGGCTTTCCGTCTCGACCACCGGCCGCGTCTTCTTCTTCAACGCCACGACCTTCGAGAAGGCCGGGGTGCCCATCCCGAAAACCTGGGACGAGTTCTTTGCCGCAACGGCCACGATCAAGGAAAAGCTCGGCAAGGACTACTACACCTTCAACGCCGTCAAGGAGACCGCGCAACTTCTAACGACGCTGGCCGTTGTCCAAAAGACCGGCAAGGACCTCGTCGATCCCGAGACCAATCGTGTCGCCTGGACACCGGAGGAACTGGCCGAGGGCATTTCCTTCCTCGGCAAGCTGGTCGAGACCGGCGCCATCCGCTCCCAGAAGGAAGAGGCAGCCGACGGTAACGTCAACCTGTTCGAGAAGCCCGCCTGGGCCGAGGGTAAGGTCGCCGGTTCCTATGAATGGGACTCAACCTATTCCAAATATGCCGATCCGTTGAAGGACGGTCAGGTGCTGACGCCTGTGCCGATGCTCAAGCTCGCTGACGCGGTAACGGAAGGCGTCTACCGTAAACCCTCCATGGTGTTCTCGATCTCGAAGAATACGAAGGACCCGGAGGCGGCGGCTCAGATCGTCAACTGCCTGTTGAACGAACCGGAAGGCATCGATGCGCTCGGCACCTCTCGCGGTCTGCCGGCGTCGAAGGCCGCTGCGGCCCGCCTTGGCGAAAAGGGCGAGCCCGAGGTCCGTGCCGCCAACGCCATCGTGCTCGCCGCAGGCGGTCCGACGGTTTCGCCGTTCAATGAACACCCGGAGATCCGCGCCGCCTTCATCGATACGCTCGAGGAATACGCCTATGGGCAGCTCGATGCCAAGGAGGCGGCAGAACAGATCATCGATACGGTGAACGACGTTCTCGCCAAGTTTGACTGATTGCTAAGACTGCCCGCCGCGGCTTGTCGCGGCGGGCGTCACTGCGCCCTGCGGGGAGCCTACACGAGAAGAGATCATGACCCGACCATCCATCATCGCGCTGTCGGCGCGAACGGCGGCGCTTTGCCTGCCGGCACGCGGAGCGCTCTATCGCCTGCCGGCGGCAGCGAAGTGGCGCCTTTCCTCGTCCGACGCGGACGAACAGGTGCGGCAGGGAGAGACCTCTCTTGCTGTGCCGCTTTTGTACGAGCTTCAACCTCGCGCACGTTATCGCTTCGAAGCGGAAGGGTTTGAAGCTGTCGAATTTGACACCCCGTCCTGCGCGGGGCTCGTCGATGCAGGTGATTTCGGTCTCGTTCGCGATATCCATCTTGACGATATCGAGGGCGCACGCCGCAACGCCGCTGCCCTTCAAGAGGCTGTTGCTGCGGTTCCCGAGGGCGGTACGCTCAGGCTGCCGGCCGGGGTCTGGACGGCATTTCCCCTCGCACTCAAGAGCGGCATGACCTTTGATCTTTCCCAAGGGTCGGTCTTGCGGGCGCCTTCGGGTCGGGCCGGATGGCCCGTCCTCGCCGCCCGTGACACGTCCGGCGAGATGTTGGGGAGCTGGGAAGGCCTTCCGGCTGACTGTTTCGCAGCTCCGCTCCATGCCGTTGGCGTGAGAGCGCTGACAATCGAGGGGCAAGGCACGCTCGACGGATCCGGCGACAGGGGGGACTGGTGGACCTGGCCGAAAGAAACGCGCGGCGGTGCACGGCGCCCGCGGGGCCTTCATCTCGTCTCCTGCTCCGATGTGACGCTTCTTGGTTTCACCATCCGCAATGCACCGTCCTGGACGATCCATCCGCAGGGCTGCAGACGATTGACGGCGGCAGGGCTTTTCATCTCCGCTCCGCCCGACAGCCCGAACACCGATGGCTTCAATCCCGAAAGCTGCCAGGACGTGACGATCGCCGGCGTGCGCTTTTCCGTCGGGGATGATTGCATTGCCGTTAAAGCCGGCAAGCGCGGGCAGACCGGCGAGGGCGAGCATCTCAGCGAAACGCGAGGCGTGCGCGTGAGCCATTGCCTGATGGAGCGCGGTCACGGCGGTCTCGTTATCGGCTCGGAAATGTCCGGTGGCGTGCATGATGTCGCCGTCGAGAATTGCGCGATGGTCGGTACCGATCGCGGGCTGCGTATCAAGACGCGGCGTGGGCGCGGCGGCGCGATTACCGGTATCACGATGCGCCACGTTCTTATGGATGGCGTCGAGACTGCGCTCTCCGCCAACGCCCACTACCATTGCGATCCGGATGGCCACGACACCTGGGTGCAATCGCGTCGGCCGGCTCCGGTGGATGCGGGTACGCCCATCATCGATGGCGTCACGATCGAGGATGTCGAGATTCGGGATCTAGCCCATGCTGCCGGCGCCTTCCTCGGCTTGCCGGAGGCCCC
The DNA here is from genome assembly GCF_000799055.1 of Ensifer sp. ZNC0028. Taxonomy (NCBI): domain Bacteria; kingdom Pseudomonadati; phylum Pseudomonadota; class Alphaproteobacteria; order Hyphomicrobiales; family Rhizobiaceae; genus Ensifer; species Ensifer sp. ZNC0028. The sequence goes on along the minus strand of NZ_JTLA01000173.1, from coordinate 1,550 downwards.
AATCCGCAACATCAAAATTCGCCGCCTCAACATTGCATCCTTCAACCCGAAGGCGGCGGCCGCCCCCCCCATCATGGCCGACCATGTCCGTCCGATGCGCCACGAAACCATCGTTTCGGAACAGGCGGAGGTCGATTGCGACGATCTGGCGCTCCTGAGCGCGGCCGCAATATCAACGTCCTTCGAGTGAGACCTCCCATGAACCCGACCGACTATTTCGACCAGTTTGCGCAGCGCTACCGGCCCTATAAGGGTGGAAGCTGGTGCTATGAGGATGGCTGCCTCTACCGAGGTCTGCAGCTTCTTTTTCAGGCAACGGGCGAGAAGCGTTGGATGGACCATCTGCACCGGCTGGCCGATCGGCAAATTGGGGCGGATGGTACGCTCCTCGGCTACGATCCGGCGGAATACAACATCGACCACATCCTGGCGGGCCGATCGCTCTTCGCCTTGGCCAGGGATACGGGCGACAGCCGGTACCTCGCGGCGGCAGAACAACTGGCCGGCCAACTCGAAAGCCATCCGCGGATTCCTCAAGGCAACTACTGGCACAAGCAGCGTTATCCCCATCAGGTCTGGCTTGACGGGCTCTACATGGGCTTGCCGTTTCAAATCGAATATGCGCTCGCCGCAGACAAGCCGTGGTTGATTGCTGACGCTCTCCGGCAATTTTTGACGGCGCTTTCGCTAACGGCGACCCCGGCCGGCCTTTATGTCCATGGCTACGACGACAGCCGAAAACAGCGGTGGTCCGATCCGGAGACAGGCAAATCGCCTGCCGTCTGGGCACGCGCTGTTGGCTGGCTGGCTATGGCACTCGTGGATGCGCTGGCGCTTCTCCCTGACGACGAAATCTCCCGTCCTCATCGGTTGCGGGCACGCCAGCTTTTGGGGGAGCTCATGGCGCGGCAGACATCGTCTGGTCTCTGGATGCAGGTGCTCGACGCACCGAACCTTGAAGGCAACTACGAGGAAAGCTCTGCCTCCGCCATGTTTGCCTATGCGTTGATCCGCGCTGCACGTCTTGGCCTCGTCGAACCCGATCGGGTGCCAGAGACCATCGCGGCCGGGCGCCGCGCACTCGGCGCTTTGCTCTCCATGCGGCTCGTTGCCGACACCGAGGGCATAACCAGGATGACGACGATCGTCTGCGTCGCAGGTCTCGGAGGCTTCGAAGGCACGTACAGGGACGGTACGCCCCGCTACTACCTCGCAGAACGGGTGGTGTCCGACGATCCCAAAGGTGTCGGTCCGCTGATGATGGCCTTCGCCGAAAGTGTCATCGATCAGTCGCTCTCACCTGGCACGAGCGTCACCGGCCAGCGCAGCCGCGCAGATCTCTCCGGGTAATTGTCGGGGAAGCCGGCATCGTACACCAAGCAGGGAGACGGCACGGGCTGTGCCAAGTCGCATAGGACAGGCTGAAAGCCATCAATCGGGGCGGCAGCCATGTTTTTACCCACCGGACATGTAGCGCCCAGCTCGCGATGGTGTGTGGCCATCACCGTTGGCTCGTCGAGCGCCTATGCATTTCCCACATGGGAGCGCTG
>NZ_JTLA01000172.1:0-11396 GCF_000799055.1 Ensifer sp. ZNC0028 | reverse complement strand
CAAAAACAAATAAAATGGCATCTGATGAATATGAAAAAATCATTTATAGAAAAACTTATGGCAAAAAAGATGACGCTATAAGAGAAAAATTAAATAACGAACAACCCAAAACAACGGATGAAATAGAAAAACTTCGTCTTAAACAAGAACAAGTTTCTAAAAATATTATTAGAACTCAATCATTAGAAGAAGCGATTGTAACAGCTAATGAAATCGAACGCAAACTTAAAGAATGTGATTTAAAAAGCATGACAGACGAAGAAGCCTTGAAAGAAATTGCTGATTTAGCTAATGAAATTGATTTATCTTGGTTCAAATAATATCTAAACGATTAAATCAAGATAGTATAAACAAATTCATAAAAGAAAAAAATGGAATTAAGTATTGACAAATATAAAATAATTTGATATCATGATATAAGAAAAGGAGAAATAAATGAAAATTTACTATGTGGCACTAACAACTGATAAAGACACAGTGGCTAAAAATTATAGCGGAAAACGATTATCTCTTTATACAAAAAAACACGAAGCTATTAAGACTTGTGTTTTATTAAATTATCAATGGGAGCTATTTTTCGGAAATGGAGCAAAAGAAGAAAAGCCGTTCAAAGTTTATTGCGTAGAATCAGAGCCAATGGAGGTAACTAGTGACTAAATTGAGAAAAAACCAGGTGGCATTAGTCGTAGGATTAAAAAAGGTTATAAATTGAGAGGCATGAAAGTTGAATTTATTTGATAAAGTAAGTACAGCTAAGGAGCTTAATAGGTTTAAGGCTTGACTTTTCAAGTCTTTTTTGTTATTATATACTAAAGGAGAAAGAAATGAAGTTTAATGATGAATTATATAAAAAAGTGTTAGAAAGATACACATTAACAAAAGACGGAAAACTATTTTCTAAAAACGGTAAACAAAAAAAAGAGAGCAAAGATAAAGACGGTTATTATCAATTTTCAGCAAGTTTTGATAATAGAACTTTGAAAGTGAAAAAACATAGATTATTAGCATTCGCTTTTATTCCTAACCCAGAAAATAAAAAAATAGTAAACCATATTGACGGAAACAAGCAAAATAACGATTTAAATAACCTAGAATGGTGTACTAGCCAAGAAAATACATTACACGGAATATATGTATTGAAAACTATAAACCAAAAGGGGAGAATTAAAAAGTGACCAATATATTTGAAAAAGTACAGACAGCCAAGCACTTAAAAGAGCGTGAAGACTTAATAAATTTAAAAGATGACTGGCTTATTGATACGTTAATGCCAAGTTCACAAGCTGGAATACTTGTAGCTCCATTTAAGTCATTTAAAAGCTCTCTAGCAATGCACATGGCTTTAATGGTATCGCAAGGGTTACCTTTTTTTGGTTATGATACAAAGCGAAGCAAGACACTATACATAGACAATGAAGATACTGACAGAGAGTTAAACAAAAGGCTTAGAAATAAAGATAATGCACCAGAAGACTTACATTTTTTGACAGGTGGAGAGTTTATGCTTGATGATTCGCACCACATGAACTTATTATATGAATACATTAAAGAAAATGATATAAAATTCGTGATCTTGGATAATTTAATGACAATGCTAAGAAATGGAGACATTATCTACGGTAAAGACTTTGAACCAATGCTTAGGAGAATTACACGCTTAAAGTTACTTTTCCAAGACGTTACTTTCTTGTTAGTAGCTCATGCAAACAAATCAGCTTATGCAAACTCAATGGACGATAAAGCATATATGGTAAAGCCTAGTGACGCCTTGGGTGGTTCTACTCTAACAGCATGGGCAGAATTTATGTTAATGTTAAGCCCTAAACGTGGCAAGCATAACGACTTCTCTAAGTTATCAGTCAAAGCGCGTGGATATCAGTTTGACGATGATTTAAACTTTTCATACGTTGATTCAGTATTCACTTGCGTCAATAAATCAAAAAAAGAACCAGATAGCGAACTAGTGGAAAAAGTAAAGGCTGAAACTCCAATCGAAACGACGAAAGAATCGGCACAGGCTTTCTTAGACTTAGCTAAAGAGAAAGGAAAAGTAACAGAAAATGAGTGATAAAAAATACGTTGTTTATTACCATGAAAAAGTAAATGAATACTTCTATGACTATTATTCAAGGTTTAACATGAATGAACAATATTCAAAACCTGTTTTATACAGTGATGACTTTAAATTAATAGAGAGAGCAAAAAATGAACTCAATGAACGACTACAAGAACAAAGCTATTATTTTACACGCTGAAGTGTACGGTTGGTTATATCGTGCATTAGATGAAATGGTAAAAGCAGAATGGCATAATGACGAACTTTTCAAAGTATGGCTTGGACGTGCTGAATTTCTAGTCAGACAGTCGAAAAAATTGCATGCAGCTTGCGAAAATGATTATTCTAAGCGTGCATTGATTAGGGCATTACAATTAAAAGTAGAAATAAATAAAAAAATATCATCTAATATTTGACAACGATAATTAATTTTGGTATAATAGTATATATAGAAATAAAGGAGAACTAACAAATGGTAGTCAAATTAACGCAAAAACAAGCTGATTATCTTGAAACTTTTGGAAACCTTGAAGATGAAATAAACAAAAAACGAGCGCTTTGTCACATCACTCGTTTTGGTTATGGATACAATTGGATAGGCGGCGATAAATGTCCAAGTAGTGCTTTTGAGTGTTACGAGCAATTGAAAATGGTTGAAGCTGTCATTAACGGTTATGAAGTTATTGAACCTAAATTTAAGTTTTATAACTTTTCTGATAGTAGCGGAGGAACTGCATTATATTATGCTGGACAGTCTAAACAATTAACAAAATTCGAGCAAGATGCTCTTGAAGTTAAAGAGGGGAGCGAGGAATATAAAGCTTTGTTAGCTTTAGGTTTCGTTGAAGAAGAAGTATGATAACATCTTTTGAATCACTAGCTGAAAGACGATTGATAACTCTTAATTATCACAAAAAGGATAGTCAGCAGTACATCAACAGCTTAAATTACTTTGAATATGCTAGAATGTACTTTGAAAAAAATGGCTTTCCTGATGATAACAGACGAGTTTATCAAAGTGGCAAGCGAAAAGGCCAAAAAGTTAGTTGGTCTGATAAAGAGGAAAAACAGCAGAAAGACGATATTAGAAAGTTCATATATGAAAAGCAACTACAAAAGTTTAAGGGCAGAAGAAAAAGCTAGTAAACATTACGCTAGAGGTGTCAGAAAGCTATCTAAAGAGCTTGAGGAAATGAACGAAACAAAGTATAGGGCAGAGCCTAACGAGTGCTTATATGGCTTGATAAGCGAATTATGGAGCTATTGGGGTAAAGGTTGGATCCTGCCTATGCTTAAATATAATATTGAAATTACAAGACAAGGCGACGTCTTCATTGTAGAAAGAGGAGTAAATGGAAACAATTAATATTAAATTTGATGAAAAACAGCTAGAAGAAGTTGTGAAAAAAGTTACTGAAAAACTTAAAAAAGAGAAAGATTCAGATACAGCAAAGGAAAAAGTGTCAGTAATGTATTTAGAATTTAATGAAGCAAATCATGCAAGCGAGAAAGGTAAACTTTACTTTGGGCATGCTTTTCACACTTTGTCAAAAAAGTATGCTTCGGAGTTTTATTTATCTAGTGAATCTGATTTGACAAAAGCCTCAGAGCTTAAAAGCCAAGGTTGGAGAGAAGAGGTTATCGAATGAGTGTATTTGAAGAACTAAGCGTTATTAATGTAAATGATAAGAAAAGCAAAAAGAATAATTTAGATTATCTTAGTTGGGCATATGCATGGTCTGAAGTTAAAAAAGTATATCCTGAAGCTAACAGTAAAGTTTATGAAAATGAACAAGGGTTAAATTATCACACAGACGGTCGCACAGCATGGGTTAAGGTTGGTATGACTATTGAGGGCTTGGAGCACATTGAATACTTGCCTGTAATGGACTATCGTAACCAATCTATCCCAGTTGAAAAACTGACTTCTATGGACGTAAATAAAGCCATTCAGCGTGGACTAGTTAAGGCAATTGCTCGTCATGGTTTAGGGCTATATATTTATGCAAATGAAGATTTACCAGTTCTAACAGAAGAACAAAAAGAGCTTGAAGCAGAAAAACAACGACTTAGAGAGATTCAGCCACTTATAAAACGAGCTGAACAACTAGGATACCAAAATATTGACAGCTTGAAAAATAAGACTAAAAAAGAAATTACCGACATCATGAAGATTTGGTTAGCACAGCAAGAAACAGAAAAAGGGGAATAATTAAATGGCAATCATCACAGTAACAGCACAAGCGAATGAAAAAAATACACGTACAGTAAGTACAGCAAAAGGCGATAAGAAAATTATTTCAGTCCCATTATTTGAAAAAGAAAAGGGATCTAACGTAAAAGTTGCGTACGGTTCGGCTTTCTTGCCTGATTTCATTCAATTAGGTGACACAGTAACGGTCAGCGGTCGTGTACAAGCCAAGGAATCAGGAGAATACGTAAATTATAACTTTGTTTTCCCTACGGTTGAAAAAGTATTTATCACTAATGATAATAGTAGTCAATCACAAGCTAAACAAGACTTATTTGGTGGTTCTGAACCTGTTGAAGTTGATGAATCAGAACTTCCTTTCTAGAAAGGTGGTTACATGTACACAGAAGAAGAGAGAGAGCAAATTATCGACATCGTGGATAAAATGAGCTTATTAAGACAAGACTTTGACGGAGCTTTCGCTTGGATCAAGGAAAACGTATCAATGCCATTTGACTTTGACGGAGAACAGCAATTTATATCAGAATTGAAGCAGTTAGTTAAAATTAACGCTTTAAAGTTTGGTAAAATATATGAGGGAGTATTAAATTGACAACATTAAGAGAGCTACACAAAAAACTTAAAATTAAACAAACGCTTGACAACTATGTACGCAACACAAATAAAAAATATAAACATAACTTTGTGGCTGATGAAATTCTTGGCGAGGGAATGGCTAAACTGATCGAGCTTAATACACAAGGCAAACTTGGACGACATGCACAGCAAATTGCTTATATTAACCATAATTTGAGCTTACAGCGACAAAAGGAACAACTGGAACAAGTTAACGAACGACTTGCTAAACGTGCTGAGAAAGCCCAAAAATTGCTTGACACGGAACTTCTGAAAGATAGCTACATCGAAACGCTTGAAATGTTTAGTAAATACCATTCAGCAAAATATAATATGTGGGACGAACCAGAAACTCCAACTAAAGTGATTGAGTTCATGGAAAAGAATGGAGTTAAACAAGGTAAATGGCTACGTCCTGAAGGAGTTGACGCTTGGTTCAAAGAACGAATCATTTGGTTCAAGAATAAATTGAAAGAACAATAATATTAAGAATAAAAACTTTAGGCTTGACAGCTTAGAGCTTTTTTGATATAATAATACATATAGTTAAAGAAAGGAGGTAATAAAATGATTTTAATACAATGCGTAACCTGTGGGTCTTCAAGTTTCACTAATGGTAAATGTGATTATTGCGGTAACAAGTACGAAGTAAATGAAGACAAAATATTTTACGGCAATTCGAAAGAAGATGATTCATCATTAGATGAGGATATAACCTTTCAAGAAACTCCTGCTGGTAAATTAATACTAAAAATCATGATCTATACTTTAATATCTATTGTTTGGTTTGCGATAACTGTATTCATTCCACCGCTATTTATAATAACAATTATTTTATTAGTAGTCTATGGGACTTATCGCTTGATAAATAAAAAGAAATAGCTTATAATAAGGTATAGAATAAACTAGAAAGGTAACAATGAAACAAAAATACTTTAATGACAAAAGATATTGCCACTGCTTCGATATACCAATGAGTAATGGTTTAGGAGTTTGCAAAGATTGTAGAGGATACGTGAACATCTGTTATAGTTGCGATCGCTGTCTACACTGCTGGTTTACATCACAGGTTGAACTATTTACCGAATATGATGAACCTAAGTTGCTGGAACTTATAGAAAACTGGAATAAATTTTACCAAACTAGAAAGACAATAAATAATGCTTAGTTTAGACGAGAAGAAAATCAGAAAAGGTAAACCTATTGGATTACCATACCAAGGAAGCAAGAAAAAGATAAGCAAGAAAATAGTTGAGATTATCAAACAGAACTTTGGCACAGACAAGCCGATATACGACATCTTCGGAGGAGGCGGAGCAATTACATCCGAATGTATTTTAAATGGCTTAGAAGTATATTATAACGACTTAGACAAGGATATAACCAACGCTTTTGAACGAGTTATCTCTCAAGACCGTGAGTGGATTAAAAGCCTTATTGTTTCACGTACAGAGTTTACCGAGATTAAGGAGAAAGAAAACAAGACAACAGATGACTTTTTGAAGTTGCTGATTAACTCTTTCGGTAATAAAAAGAGAGATTATTTATATTCTAAAGAAATTTCAGATTTAAAATATAATCTAGCTAAAGAAATAATTGAAAAGCATGACGTTTTTAGTGGTTATAAACAGACCAAAACATATAAGAGATCGATTGAAAAGTACAAACAATTTCAACAAATTCAACGACTTCAACAACTTGAACGACTTGAACAACTTCAACGAATTCAACAACTTCAAAAATTAAATAAAATAAAAGCTACAAGCAAAAGTTATCACGCTTTTAGTGATGTTTCTGGAGCTATTCTATATCTTGACCCACCTTATGAAGAAAGTCACCAAAAAGGTTATATTAATCAATTCGATAGTCAAGAATTTTATGACTGGGCATTTGTAATGGCTAAAAATAACATCGTGATAATTTCAAGTTATTCAATTTCAGATGAACGCTTTGAAGCTGTATATTCTTTTGACAAAGCGCGCAGCACTCTCCAAAGTGGAAGAAGCAAAAAAGAAAATGAGAAATTATTTATGGTTAAAAACAGTTAATATTTGATAAAGTAAAAGCAATTTGATAGAATAGAGTTATAAATAGAGGAGAACAAAATGAAAGATACAGTAAAAACTTTAATGATGGTTGCAGGTGTCGGCTTTACACTTATCGCTATCACTTGGATAGGTATGCTTGCGACGTTGCTTATTGCATGGATTGGGGGTAACATCTAATGAATTATGGTACAAATAAGCACTATGCCAATGAATACGGTATGGAACTTAACGAATACTTTAAACATCATTTTAACTATGAAGAGCTTGCAGGCTGGTATACAATGCAGGTATTAAAGTATCTAGTGAGAGCTGGCAAGAAAGAGGGTGAAAGCTACGACAAAGACCGTAACAAGGCTTTAGACTATGCAGGAGAACTTGCTAACTTAAGTAACGAGAATAAGCTTACAGAATACACTGCTGACGACATTATGAGCTTTGCACAAGATATAGCTGATGATTTCAAACAATGGAAAGGCGAAGAATAATTGAAAATAAAGTTTATGCTTGACAGTGTGAACTTTTTTTGATATTATAGTCTTATAGAAATTAAGGAGATACAAATGAAAAATACAATGTTAAATTGATGAACAACAAAAAAGGATATTTAAACTCTTTTAAAAACGAGCTAGGGAATAAGTTTCTCTTCCTAGGGTTTAAAGAAGAAAGAAATAACTTTAAATCAGAGTTCACGAAAGAAGAGATAAAAGCGATTGATGAAAGATACTTGGAATTTATTGAAGAGGTCTAAAGTTAATTCTTGACAAATATAAAGTAATTTGATAATATTGTTTTATAGAAAGGGGATTAAACAATGGCAACACAAAAAGCTATAAAGGTCGTAGCTTATAACCCTACAACGGAAGAAGAACTACACTTCAGCTGTAAGGCTCAATGTGCTAAGTATTTTGGTCTTAAAACTAATACAGTCATCAGGTGGCTTGATAATGGTAGACCTGTAATTGAACTGCTGATAGACCTAGATAGAAATCAAGTAGAAATTGAAAAACAAAGCAAACTAAATGGCTTTGAATTATTTACGATTAAGGAGTGGTTAGATTATGTGTAAGAAACGCAAATACACAAAAATGGGTGCTTTATATTCAATAGCAAATGCACAGCATAATAAAAAGAAAGCTGATAAGATACCAGTAAGAGCTTATTACTGCAAGTGGTGCAATTCATATCACTTATCAAGTCAGCAAAGACTAAATATTAAGACAGGAGTAATTGGATAATGAATAATGAATTTACATATTATAAAGTAGAATGGTTAGAAAAAGATATAACAGGTTTTTACAACGTTAAAAATAAAAAATATTATACAAAGAGAGAAGCGTTTGATTTTAAGTATTTTGTAGAAAAATCTGATATAGCTTCTAATTGTTTAGTTAAAAAAATAACTGAAATTACTGAAGTTATCGCTTGACAATTTAAAAGAAGTTTAATATAATAGTATATATAAAAAATTAAGGAGAATTAAGATGATTAAATTATTTAACAAGAAGCCTAAAGATAAATATAAGAGAGCTGTAGCTTTTAGTTTGAAAGGTTTAGGTAAACAAATTAGTGCTTTAGAAAATAAAGGTTTTGAACGTGTGGGAGATATTCAAACAATTGTAATGAACGGAACAAGTTCAGGTTATGAGCAACTAATGGTTAAGAAAGTAGATAAATAAAATGACAAATGAAGAATTATATGAAAGAATTACTAGCGTACTAGAGGAACAAGGTATCGCAATGAATCAATTTGAGTTAAAAGTTAAATCTGAAACAGGTAAATATCCTAACCTAAGAATAACTAAATCACGCTTGAGCTTGCCAAATACCGTAGCATTCCCTTATCTTACTATGTTTTTAAATGATGATGAAATGCACGAGCTTACACTTAAAAAAATTGATAGCGTAGGAGATAACGGAGAAGCGTTTGACTTACTAGATGAGATATTGTCTAGTTTAGAACCAAGCAAAGAATATCTATATAAGCAACGATTGAAGCGTAAAATGCAAAGGGAGGCAATGAGATAATATTACACAAGTACACAAGGAAGATTAATAGTTCAAAATATCCACGGTCAACAGCTAGAAAGATCGCTAATGACTTGAACAAGAATGACCCTTTTAATAATTATCTAGTGAGCCTTGAGCTTGGCTCTAAAAGGTATATTATTGAAAAATTTGAAATTAGAGGTATGAATAGATGAAACGTTTTTACGTAGAGGAAGACGACAATGGCAAAGAGATTAAGCGAAAACTTACAACTTTTGCTAATGATGATTTAACACAGCTTTCAGATGATGAGCTAGAAACATTATATTATGAATCATCTGCTCAATTTTTAGCTAAAGCAATGCACTTTATGAAGATTGAGAACGAACTATTTTCAAGAAAGAATGTAATTGTAAGTGATGAAATTCTAATAAATGTCGGCAATAATATTATTGAAGCTATCAATCAGGTAAGCAATTGATGCGCAAAAAGGAGAGCAATTATCTTTATTTTAACAGACGACACAACTAGAAGTATCGTATTGATTCAAAAGGCTCATAAAAGGGCAGATAAGGGCTTTAATGATATTGTGGCACAATTATATGAACAAGAGCTTAAAACGCAAGAGAAAGCAAAATATGAGCATATAAGGCAAGCTAAGGAGAAATCACTTGAAGAACAACGAATTAGTGAAAAAAATCAACGAAGAGTTGAAGCTGAAAAACAAGCCTAAGTTGACAGAATCGCAAGAGAACACGATGAGGAAACTTAACGATCTAATAATAGAGGAAGTCAACATGTTAGTGAAAAAGATGAAATGATACCGAACAAAGAAAGCCCCACAATTAAGTGAGGGCCTTTTTCGTATTATTTTTTAGCAATGATTGGTTTGTCGATTCCGTTAGCTTGCATGAAACGAATATCAATAGGCGAACCTTTCCAATCGAAGTTTTTAAGGTCTTTGCCAGTTGTTTCTTTATAAGTTTTACGAACAATTGCCAATTGGTCTGGGTGTGATAGAGCGATAACTTTTTCGCCATTAAAGTAGTAAGTTGTTTTATCGCCATTTGTATATGTAAATTTCATTAAATCGTCGTCCTCTAATTCTGTATTTGTTTGTGTATTGTTTACTGCGACTGTGCCACTAGTTTGTCCTGTAAGGCGCTTGTTTAGTTCTGTGATAAAGTATGAGCGACAACTCTCTAACGTGCCTCCGTGTACTTCTACTGAACGTCTAGGGCATGAAGTTGCTGAAAGTTCTTGATGTAGTTTAACAGTATCACGATTAGGAGTTAACCCCCATTGTTTCATGTACTTAGCCACGTCATCTAGTACCGCTTGCTCATTTCTCAAGAACTGGTTTAAATCGCCCTCTGATTGGCATACTTCCCAGCTTGCATAGTTAGCATTACCGTACGAGTTGGCACAATGCCATGCCATATTAGAGAAATCAGAAGCTTGTAATCTTCCGTCAGAAGCAATGTAGACATGAGCAAAGCCATTTTCAGGGTTATGATTAGGTAACCAGTTGTTGTAGAAGCCAGCGTTAGCACCATTCGAACCAGCGTCATTGTGAATTACAACCCCAGTAGGGTTATAACCACGTACACCAGCATTAGTTATATTCATTCTTTTTTATCCTCCGTTTGTTCTTCTTCTACTTCTGGAACACTTACACCGTTCTTTTTCATAAGTTTAACCAAACCGTCGAACATAGGACTGATTTTTGCGACCAAATAAATAAATTGCCCTACAAAGTACAATAAACCTACGTCAATCACAGTTTTGGCAATATCAGAAGTTGAGGGAGTTTGTGTAAAGAAGAAGACCGCATATAAAACCCACAGGGATAAAATAACCGTTAAGTCAATCACAAGTCTACGTTTGAAAGGTGGGTTCATTGCTTCTCTATCTTTTACCCATGTAGCGAAAAGAATCGCTAAAATTAAGATAGTTATTAAAATCATTCTAGTTACCATTTTGTTTCGCTTTCTATTTTGTTATTTAATGAAGTAACTTCCGTTACCACGTGTTGCAATAGGTGTTTTACCAATATCTGGTCCCCACCAAGTAATACTACCGTTTGTGTCTATGTCAATATGGAAAGAAGTCTCATGTCCAGCAAAATGACCAACAATACTTTGAACAACAGCTGGACGAAATTCTTTATCTACCCATGGTCCAGACATTTTAATGCCAGCTTTTGTAGTTGATACACTACCAAAGAGTCTAACAATTACTAAATCATCGTTCTTTTTAGTGAATTGCAACTGCATACCATTTCCAGTTTGAATTGTCAACATTTGAGTTGGAACATCGATTGTACCTCTAAGTGATATATCATTTGCATTGATTGAACCTTTAAGCGATAAATCATTTGCATTGATTGAACCTTTAAGCGATAAATTATTTGCGTTGATTGAACCTTTAAGTGATAAATTATTTGCATTGATTGAATCTTTAAGTGATAAATCGTTTG
>NZ_JTLA01000171.1:0-1025 GCF_000799055.1 Ensifer sp. ZNC0028 | reverse complement strand
TACATCACCGGCGCCGCGCCTCTCATCGAAATGCCTTTCCGTATCCCCTTTTGAAACAGACTAACGGCAGAGATTTAACAGAGGGTTTGATCCGCGGGTTGCATTGAAAAAACCCGCCCGATTTTACGGGCGGGTTCGACGGGAGAGCCTGTTCGTATCAGCGGCGATAGGTGCGACCGTCGGCGTCGAAAAGGTGCAGCTTGGCCTTGTCGGCGGTGAAGCGCACCTTGTCGCCGCGCTGAACCGGCAGGATGCCGGGGATCTTAGCGATGATCGGCTCCTTGTCGACGAGGCCTTCGATGTAGAGCAGCGTCACTTCGCCGAGCGCTTCGACAATCGAGATCGTGCCTTCGAACAGGAAGTCGTCGCTGGTACTGACCTGAAGGTCTTCGGGGCGAACGCCGAAACTCGCAGTCTTGCCGTTCTGCGACGACTCGGTCGGGATATTGAGCGTCACGCTCTTGCCGCCGGTCAGCTTCACCGTCGTCTGCGCGCCGGTCTCCGTCACCGTCGACGGGATGATGTTCATCGCCGGCGAGCCGATGAAGCGGGCGACGAAGAGATTGGCCGGGCGCTCATAGAGTTCGAGTGGCGCGCCCACCTGTTCGATATGGCCCTGCGACAGCACCACGATGCGGTCGGCGAGCGTCATCGCCTCTACCTGGTCGTGGGTGACGTAGATCATCGTCGTGTCCGCCATCTGCTCACTGAGCTTGGCGATCTCGATGCGGGTGGCCACACGCAAAGCCGCATCCAGGTTCGACAGCGGCTCGTCGAACAGGAATACCTTGGGGTCGCGGCAGATCGCGCGGCCGATGGCAACACGCTGTCTCTGGCCGCCGGAGAGCGCCTTCGGCAGGCGGTCGAGATATTTGGTCAGCTGCAGGATATCGGCGGCGTTGCGCACGCGACGGTCGATCTCCTCCTTGCTTTCCTTGGCGATCCGCATGCCGAAGGCCATGTTGTCGTAGACGGTCATGTGCGGATAGAGCGCATAGGACTGGAACACCATGGCGATGCCGCGC
>NZ_JTLA01000170.1:0-7202 GCF_000799055.1 Ensifer sp. ZNC0028 | reverse complement strand
AGCGCCGCCGAAGGTGCTGCCGACGAGGCTCAGCCGTCGGGTGATGACGCTCCGGAAGCACCGGCTCTCGCCGCTTCCGAATAAGCGAAGTCGCAATCCTCAGCCTGTCCAGTGCAGGCACCAAAAACCCGGCCCTTAGCGGCCGGGTTTTTCTTTGTCCGGCCACCGCTGATCAGCCTTTGTGCTGGTCAGCTCTTGGCACTGTCGACGATGAGCGCAGCAAGGTTGCTGCTCGCGGCCGTCTCGCTTGTGCGCCCACGGATCAGTTCGCGGCCGATCGCTTCGGCCGCGCCGGCGATACCGGTGCAGCGAAGCCTCAGATCGTCTTCAGCGATTTCCGAGAAGGGGGAGAGGGCGGTCTTGATCATGGCGACGTAGTCGTCGACCTGCTGTTGCTGCGTGGCGATCATGTCGGCATTGCCGCGCAGCGCGCCGGAGATCGCCTGCCATTCCTCGCCGCTTTCGACCGCACAGTCGATGTAGACCGAACTGATGATGTCGGCGACCGCATCGAGCCGACTGGAGGCACCCTCCAGCGCCACCCTCAGTTTCTCGGTGTGCCGGTCTTCGATTTCCTGGGAGAGGGCGATCAAAAGCCCCTCGCGCGTGCCAAAGTGTTCGTAGGCGATCGGCTTGCTGACGCCGGCGCTTTCGGCGAGATGGCCAAGCGTCAGGGCGTCGGCGCCCCGTTCGCGCAGGATCTCCCTTGCGGTCTCGAGCAACTGGGCGCGTCGCTCCGGCTTGGCAAGCTTTCGGCCCTTCGTCCGGCTCATCGATCAGAATCCTCTTTTCGCGTCGGCTCACGCCTCTTGAAAGTGGCCTTCGGCATCTTACTTACCAATAGTAAGTTACTAATGGTAAGTTTGGTAGGTGCCGCTTACCTCTCGTTTAGGAGATAGGAAGATGTCGAGCAAGTTTCTGCCCGTTTTGATCATTGGCGGTTCCGGGGTCGTCGGGTCGCAGGCCGCAAAGATCATTCGTCGTCTGCACCCGGCGCTGCCGATCGCGATCGGTGGTCGCGATCTTGGCAAGGCCGAAGCGGTCGCGCGTGAGGTTGGCGATGCAATCGGGGTCAGTGTTGACCTCGGGCGACCGGATCTCGGCCTCGGCGCCGAGCACCGCTTCAGTGCGGTCGTCATCTTCCTGAAAGACGAAAAACTGAGTTCGATGCGCTACGCCCAGCGCCACGGCATTCCCTATATCAGCCTCTCGAGCGGCACCTTCGAGGTCGGTCCGGAGATGGCGCAGTACATCCACGCGCCGGACAGCGCGCCGATCTTGCTCGCCAGTCACTGGCTTGCAGGTGCTGCGATCTTCCCGATCCTCGACTTTGCCAAAGCCTATGAGGCGATCGACGCGATCCGCATCGGGGTCCTGCTCGACGAAGAGGACATGGGCGGGCCGGCAGCGCTTGCCGATTACAACCGCATCACCGGTCTCGCGCCCGCGGCCTTGACCGTCACGGATGGCAAGTTCCACTGGGCCGGCGGCGAGGATTCCAAGGCGCGCTTCAGAAGCGTTGACGGCGTCGAGCTCGAAGCGACCGCCTATTCGCCCTTCGACGTCATGGCGCTTTCGGCCCGCACCAACGCCAGCGATATCCGGCTGGATCTTGCCTATAGCGTTTCCGCGAGCAGGCGGCGCGGCGAGCCGTTCTCGACCGAGATCGCCATCGATATCAAGGGCCGCGACAAGCATGGCGAGCCGGTCGACCGTCGGTATGAGATCGTGCACCCTCAGGGCCAGGCGCCGTTGACGGCCCTTGGCGTCGCCCTTGCGGTCGAGCGCATGCTCGGCCTTGAGGGCGGGGCAGCCCCGGCGCCGGGGCTCTATCTGCCGGAGGTCCTGATCGACCCGGGCTACTACGTGCGGCGGATGAAGGATTTCGGCGCGACCTTTGCCGAGCGGACGCCCGCGGCATAGGCAATCTGGCGGCCGCGTTGCCCTTTTGGTGCGCGGCCGCCTCGCGGTTGCAGATTTCCGTCTCAGGAGCGTCGCGAGGCTCTTTAATTTCCAAAATCGCTGCCCCATATTCGCTTCGGACGCGTTGATCCGACGCAAAGCGGGGATCGCGCCACACTGACAGGCTTGCCGAATGCGGGAGCCTGATCCTGAAACACCGACGGGTGCCATGATGGGCCTGCCGGGATATGGAGGTAGAGTATGAATATCGAAAAATATTCTGAGCGCGTGCGCGGTTTTCTGCAGTCGGCGCAGACCTATGCGCTGGCGCAAGGACACCAGCAGTTCACGCCCGAGCATGTGCTGAAGGTACTGCTCGATGACGACCAGGGCATGGCCGCCTCGCTGATCGAGCGGGCCGGTGGTGATGCTCGCGAAGCGCGCGCCGGCAATGACGCAGCGCTGGCAAAGCTCCCCAAGGTTTCCGGCGGCAACGGTTCCGTCTATCTGTCGCAGCCGCTCGCGCGGGTGTTTTCGAGTGCCGAAGACGCAGCCAAGAAGGCCGGCGACAGCTTCGTCACCGTCGAGCGCCTGTTGTTGGCGCTGGCGATCGAAAGCTCGGCTGCCACCGCCGATGTGTTGAAGAAGGCCGGTGTCACGCCGACCAAGCTCAACCAGGTGATCAACGACATCCGCAAGGGCCGCACCGCCGACAGCGCCAATGCCGAGCAGGGTTTCGACAGCCTGAAGAAATACGCGCGTGACCTGACGGCCGATGCGCGTGAGGGCAAGCTCGACCCGGTCATCGGCCGCGACGACGAGATCCGCCGTACCATCCAGGTGCTGTCGCGCCGCACCAAGAACAATCCGGTTCTGATCGGTGAGCCCGGCGTCGGCAAGACCGCGATCGCCGAAGGTTTGGCGCTGCGCATCGTCAATGGCGACGTGCCGGAAAGCCTCAAGGACAAGCGGCTGATGGCGCTCGATCTGGGTGCGTTGATTGCCGGTGCGAAGTTCCGCGGTGAGTTCGAGGAACGGCTGAAGGCCGTGCTCAACGAGGTGCAGGCCGAAAACGGCGAGATCATCCTGTTCATCGACGAGATGCACACGCTGGTCGGGGCCGGCAAGGCCGATGGCGCCATGGACGCCTCCAACCTTTTGAAGCCGGCGCTGGCGCGCGGTGAGCTGCATTGCGTTGGCGCGACCACGCTCGACGAATACCGAAAGCACGTCGAAAAGGACGCGGCCCTTGCCCGTCGCTTTCAGCCGGTCATGGTCGAGGAGCCGACGGTCGAGGACACGATCTCGATCCTGCGCGGTCTGAAGGAAAAGTACGAGCAGCACCACAAGGTCCGGATCTCGGATTCGGCCCTGGTTGCCGCCGCGACCCTTTCGAACCGCTACATCACCGACCGGTTCCTGCCGGACAAGGCGATCGACCTGATGGACGAAGCCGCATCGCGGCTTCGCATGCAGGTGGATTCCAAGCCGGAAGAGCTCGACGAGCTCGATCGTCGCATCATCCAGCTGAAGATCGAGCGCGAAGCCCTGAAGAAGGAAACCGACGTCTCGTCGAAGGATCGGCTGGAGAAGCTCGAATTTGATCTGGCTTCCCTCGAAGAACAGGCATCCGCGCTGACGGCCCGCTGGCAGGCGGAAAAGCAGAAGCTCGGGCGTGCCGCCGATCTCAAGAAGCAGCTCGACGAAGCCCGCAACGAGCTGGCGATCGTCCAGCGCAAGGGCGAGTTCCAGCGCGCCGGCGAACTGACCTACGGTGTCATCCCGAAGCTCGAAAAGGAGCTCTCGGACGCCGAAAGCCAGGAGAACGCCAATGCCAACCCGATGGTGCAGGAGGTCGTGACCCCCGACAACATCGCGCATGTGGTCTCGCGTTGGACCGGCATTCCGGTCGACAAGATGCTGGAAGGCGAGCGCGACAAGCTGCTTCGCATGGAAGACGAACTGGCGAAGTGGGTTGTCGGTCAGGGTGACGCCGTGCAGGCGGTTTCCCGTGCCGTCCGGCGTTCGCGCGCCGGCCTTCAGGATCCGAACCGCCCGATCGGTTCGTTCATCTTCCTGGGTCCGACCGGTGTCGGCAAGACCGAGCTGACCAAGGCGCTTGCCCGGTTCCTCTTTGACGACGAAACCGCGCTGCTGCGGGTCGACATGTCGGAATACATGGAGAAGCACTCCGTCGCCCGACTGATCGGCGCGCCTCCGGGCTATGTCGGTTACGAGGAAGGCGGTGCGTTGACCGAAGCCGTTCGGCGCCGGCCCTATCAGGTCGTGCTGTTCGACGAGATCGAGAAGGCGCATCCGGATGTCTTCAACGTGTTGCTGCAGGTGCTCGACGACGGCCGCCTCACCGATGGTCAGGGTCGCACCGTCGACTTCCGCAACACGATGATCATCATGACGTCCAACCTCGGCGCGGAATATCTGGTCGGGCTCGGCGAAAACGAGGACAGCGATGTGGTTCGCGACCAGGTGATGGAGGTGGTGAAGTCCGCCTTCCGGCCGGAGTTCCTGAACCGCGTGGACGAGATCATCCTGTTCCACCGGCTGCGCCGCTCGGAAATGGGTGCGATCGTCGATATCCAGCTCGCAAGGCTGCGCAAGCTGCTTGCCGAGCGCAAGATCACGCTGGAACTCGACGACGACGCCCGCGCGTTCCTGGCCGACAAGGGCTACGATCCGGCCTATGGTGCCCGTCCGCTGAAGCGGACGATCCAGAAGTTCGTGCAGGATCCGCTCGCCGAGAAGATCCTGCAGGGCGAGTTCCCTGATGGTTCGACCGTCAAGGTGCTCTCGGGCTCGGATCGCCTCAACTTCAAGCGCGGGGCGGGGCCGGACAAGGAAGCCGCCTAAGTCCAGCAGCGCACAAATCAAGAGGCCGCCCTTCGGGGCGGCCTTTTTGTTTGTGCGGATTTTCGAGAAGGGGAGGGGGAGGAGCGGTTAGTTGCTCGCGACCTCTGCGCCCGTGCCGTCCTTGTTCAGCAATTCGTCGATGCGGTCGCGTTCCTTCTCGAACTTCGCCATCGCATCGCCGGAAAGCGACTTGCCGCCGGGCAGGCGGATGCGCAAGGGATCGACCTTGTTGCCGTTGACGATCAGCTCGTAGTGCAGGTGCGGTCCGGTCGAGAGGCCTGTTGTGCCGACCCAGCCGATCACCTGGCCCTGGACGACCTTGTTGCCCACCTTGACGTTCTTGGCGATCGCGCTCTGGTGGTTGTAGGAGGACACGTAGCCGTTGGCATGGCGGATCAGCGTCTGGTTGCCATAGCCGCCGGAATCCCAGCCGGCCTTTTCGACGACACCGCCGCCGGCGGCGATGATCGGCGTGCCGCGCGGGGCTGCCCAGTCGACGCCGGTGTGCATGCGCGAGAAGCCGAGGATCGGATGGCGGCGCATACCGAAGCCCGAGCGGAAGTGGCCGTTCGGCACGGGGTTTCGCAAGAGGAACTGACGGATGCTTTTGCCGTCCTGGTCGAAATAGTCGATCGTGTTGTCGCTCGGATCCTGGAACCGGTAGAAGGCGGTAACGGCATCGCCGAACTTGGCGCGAACATAGAGGAGCTCGGAATCCTCCGTCGCCATGCCGCGTTCGTCGGTCACGGAAAAGAAGGCTTCGAGCGAGTCCGTCGGCTTCAGTTGCGCCTGGAAATCGACATTGCTGGCGAGCAGCTTGACGACGAGGCCGACCATGTCGGCGTTCATGCCGTAGGAAAGTGCCGCCCGGTAGATCCCGTCATAGACCCGTGGCAGATCGTGGCTGCTGGTCATGACCGGCGCGCCGTTGTCGTCGAAGGCGGTGGCGACCGCGTCAAGTCTCGGCGGCTCGGCGCCGGGCACGAAGCGACCCTTGTCGTCGACCGCCATGGTCAGCACATGCCGGTTGCGCGAATAGATCGTGGCCCGCACGATGCGTGCGTCCTGACCCTTCTGCGTCTCGCCGTTCTGAATGATGCCGATGCGCAGGACATCGCCTTCGGAAAGTTCGCTGGCGCCGAGCGCCTGGCCGAGATAGCCGGCGGCGTCTTCGGCCTGCGCCTTGGTATAGCCGGCACTGCTCATCACGGTCGCGATGTCGGTCTGGCGCCGCACCGGGATGATGTCGTCGGCGTATTCGGTGGTTTCTTCGTCGATCGTCTCGTAGGCGGCGTCGCTCTTGTTCTGCTCGACGATGCGGGCGGTCAGGCCCTGGAGAAGATCGAGCCCGTCATTCTCCGAGGCGAAGCGCTGCGGATCGACATAATAGAGCGAGGCGACCTGGGTGCTGCCTTCGGTCAGGACAGAGCCGTTGGTGCGGACATTTTCCTCGACCTCTTCGAGCGACATCGAGCTGTCGAAGGTGGCGCCGCCACGCAGCGGGAAGTCGACGGTTTTCAGCGCCACTTCGGAATCGACATTTGAGCCGTAAAGCGTGCCGGTTCGCGAAACGGGGGACTCTTCGTCTGCCTCTTCCGTCGAGAAGATCGCCAGAGGATCGAAGTCCGGATAGCTTTCCGAGGCCTGATGATTGGCGGCGAGCGCCATCTTGACGTGAACGAAGGGCTGCTTGCGCACCACCTCCTTCTCGCCGTCATGGGTCATCGTCGAGACTTCCATGATCGTCTTGTCGGCAGGCTTGGCAACGAGCTTCGGCGATAGGATGCGGCCGCCGCGAACGGCAGTTGCTTGCTCGTCGCCGTTCGAACCGGCATCGAGCGCGGCGTAGGCTTCGGCCGGGATTGCCAGCTGCTGGCGGCCGTCAAGCGCTGCAAAAAGCGCGACACCCATCAGGAGGCTAGAGGTGATCCCTGTCAGGAAGGTACCCGATAGCCAGCGCAGCGAAATCTCGCGCCTGTCGGGCGCGCGCCGGCCATGCGCCAGGATCGGCGGCTGGTCGCCAAGCGACCTGACCATGTTCTTGTCGGTGATCATGCCGAACTGAGGGTCCCCGATTTCTCTAAACCGTATTCTTGCCTGCGATACGTTGCGCGAAGGTGTGCATCTTTCACGCGGCGGAGTCAAATCACGCGCGGAAGCGGCAAGGGCGATATCCTATATATCCCAAGCCTGTCCGCGCGCCCGCATCCGCGACGCATCTTCGTTTTCGCTTAGATAGGCGGATTGTGAAAAAGGTAGGGCCAAATTGTGTCTCCACAGGCTCGGGGGAGGGGGCAAAAGTTTTTTGGGGGCGCAAAGCCCTGCGTTTGTGGGCTTTGTCAGAAATCTGTCATTTTTTCCGAAAATCCCTGTTGACGTGTCGGATGTGTGGGGTCTATAAGCCCGATCACTGACGAGGGCGGCGGCGCTGC
>NZ_JTLA01000169.1:0-21840 GCF_000799055.1 Ensifer sp. ZNC0028 | reverse complement strand
CCTGTCACGCCGGAGGTCGCGGGTTCGAGCCCCGTCACTCGCGCCATTTCTTCTCTCCTCCTTTATTGCAAATCGCGTCGGCCTTAGGGCCGGATTGTGCGCTGCGGCAATCTGTCTCGTCTCGCTTTGTTTTACCGTAAAGTTCGCGTCGGCCCGCAAATCCGCGCTTTGTCGGTATCACCCGTCTGATCCTGTGGTGCGAAGCGGTTTAAATGGCCCCTCAAGGCTTGCGCGACGGCGCGGGCTGCGCTAACCACTCCGGCGTTGCAACATATTTTTCGGCCTGCGAGATTTGTTGTTCTGGCGCTCTCCCATGCGCCCTCCCGCAGGCAGGGACGGATAACAATGACTGAACTTCTCGGTTCCTACGTTCCGATCGCGATTTTCATTGGAATCGCATTGGTGATCGGTGTGGCGCTTCTGATTGCTCCCTTCGCCGTCGCCTTCAAGGCTCCTGATTCGGAAAAGCTGTCGGCCTACGAGTGCGGCTTCAATGCGTTCGACGACGCCCGCATGAAGTTCGACATCCGCTTCTACCTCGTGTCGATCCTATTCATCATCTTCGACCTTGAAGTCGCCTTCCTCTTCCCCTGGGCGGTGTCGTTCCATGAGCTCGGCTGGTTCGGGTTCTGGTCGATGATGGTCTTCCTCGGTGTGCTGACGATCGGCTTTATCTATGAATGGAAGAAGGGAGCGCTGGAATGGAACTGACCTCCGGCACCACGCTCGTTGCGCCCAAGCCGAAAGGGATCATCGATCCTTCCACCGGCAAGCCGATTGGCAGCAATGACGCATTCTTCGGCGAGATCAACAATGAGCTCGCCGACAAGGGTTTTCTGGTCACCTCGACTGACGAGCTCATCAACTGGGCCCGTACCGGTTCGCTGATGTGGATGACCTTCGGTCTCGCCTGCTGTGCGGTCGAGATGATGCAGATGTCGATGCCGCGTTACGACGCAGAGCGTTTCGGCTTTGCGCCGCGCGCCTCGCCGCGCCAGTCCGACGTCATGATCGTCGCCGGCACGCTGACCAACAAGATGGCGCCCGCGCTCCGCAAGGTCTATGACCAGATGCCGGAGCCGCGTTACGTCATCTCGATGGGCTCGTGCGCCAATGGCGGCGGCTACTACCACTATTCCTATTCGGTTGTTCGCGGCTGCGACCGCGTCGTTCCCGTCGACATCTACGTGCCAGGCTGTCCTCCCACGGCAGAAGCGCTGCTTTACGGCGTGCTCCTGCTGCAGAAGAAGATCCGCCGGACCGGCACGATCGAGCGCTAAGGGCAGGGGGTCTTTGATATGAGTGAAGCCCTGAATGAGCTTGCGTCCTACCTGCGCGAAACGCGCGGCGCGCTGATCTCCGACGCATCGCTGGCCTATGGCGAGCTGACGCTGACGACGACATCGGCGAACCTGATCGCGCTGCTGACGTTCCTTCGTGACGATGTGCAGTGCGCCTTCGTCAATTTCGTCGATGTCTGCGGCGTCGACTGGCCGCAGCGGCCGGACCGTTTCGACGTTGTCTATCATCTCTTGTCGCCGCGCCAGAACCTGCGCGTGCGCATCAAGGTCGCAACCGGCGAGAACGAGCCGGTTCCGTCGGCCACGCCGGTCTATCCCGGTGCCGACTGGTTCGAGCGCGAAGCCTACGACATGTACGGCATCCTGTTTACCGGCCACCCTGACCTGCGTCGCATCCTGACGGACTACGGTTTCGAAGGACACCCGCTGCGCAAGGACTTCCCGGTCACCGGTTTTGTCGAAGTGCGTTACGACGACGAAGCAAAGCGCGTCGTCTACGAACCCGTCGAACTGAAGCAGGAATTCCGCAACTTCGACTTCCTCTCTCCCTGGGAAGGCACGGACTACGTGCTGCCCGGCGACGAGAAGGCGAAAGCACGGTGAGACTAAATGGTCCGCGGTAGCCGGTGAACGGCTGCCGTCCGGCCTGGAGCAATCGGTATGACCGAACATAACGTCCGCAACTTCAACATCAACTTTGGCCCGCAGCATCCGGCGGCCCACGGCGTTCTTCGTCTGGTGCTCGAGCTTGATGGCGAAATCGTCGAGCGCGTCGATCCGCATATCGGCCTGCTGCATCGCGGCACCGAGAAGCTGATCGAGACCAAGACCTATCTGCAGGCCGTGCCCTATTTCGACCGCCTCGATTATGTGGCGCCGATGAACCAGGAGCACGCTTTCGCTCTGGCTGTTGAGAAGCTGACGGGCACGGAAGTTCCGATCCGCGGCCAGCTCATCCGCGTTCTCTATTCGGAAATCGGCCGTATCCTGTCGCATCTTCTGAACGTCACGACGCAGGCGATGGACGTCGGTGCACTGACGCCGCCGCTCTGGGGCTTCGAAGAGCGCGAAAAGCTCATGGTGTTTTATGAGCGTGCCTGCGGCGCGCGCATGCACTCGGCCTATTTCCGTCCGGGCGGCGTCCACCAGGACCTGCCGCACGAACTCGTCGAAGACATCGGCAAGTGGATCGATCCGTTCCTGAAGACCGTCGACGATATCGACGAACTCTTGACCGGCAACCGCATCTTCAAGCAGCGCAACGTCGACATCGGCGTCGTCAAGCTCGACGATGCCTGGGCCTGGGGTTTCTCGGGCGTGATGGTGCGTGGCTCGGGCGCTGCCTGGGACCTGCGCCGTTCGCAGCCCTACGAATGCTATTCGGACATGGAGTTCGATATCCCGATCGGCAAGAACGGCGACTGCTTCGACCGCTACCTGATCCGCATGATCGAAATGCGCCAGTCGGCGCGCATCATGCGCCAGTGCGTCGATCGCCTGCTCGGCGACGCCAAGGTCGGCCCGGTTTCGTCGCTCGACGGCAAGATCGTTCCGCCGAAGCGCGGCGAGATGAAGCGTTCGATGGAAGCGCTCATCCACCACTTCAAGCTCTACACCGAAGGCTACCACGTGCCGGCCGGCGACGTTTACGCCGCCGTCGAAGCGCCGAAGGGCGAATTCGGCGTCTATCTCGTCTCCGACGGCACCAACAAGCCCTATCGCTGCAAGATCCGCGCCCCGGGTTATGCGCATCTCCAGGCGATGGATTTCCTCTGTCGGGGACACCAGCTTGCCGACGTTTCGGCCGTGCTGGGCTCCCTCGATATCGTGTTCGGTGAGGTGGACCGCTGATGCGTCTCGCGCCCCTGGCCACGCTCGCTCTTCTCGCACTCGCATCGACCGCTTCCGCACAGGAGCAGGTCGATAGCGGCGCGACGTCGGGCGGCATGCGCGGGGGCTCGATGGCCGATCTTGTGGCCAAGGGCTACGAGATCAAGGCCGCGGTCGCCAATGGCACGCGCTACATCGTATTTTTGCAGAAAGACCAGTCAGCCTATGCCTGCGAATTCGTCTCGGTGACGAAATCGCGGTGCGGTTCGATTAACTGATAAGGTGTCCACTAGAATGTCCGTTCGTCGACTAGCCGAAGACACCGTCCAGCCAGCGAGCTTTGCCTTCAGCAAGGAGAACGCCGCCTGGGCGAAGGAAACGATCAACAAATACCCCAAGGGCCGTGAGCAGTCTGCCGTCATCCCGTTGTTGATGCGCGCCCAGGACCAGGACGGTTGGGTTACGAAGGCTGCCATCGAGTCGATCGCGGACATGCTCGGCATGCCGTATATCCGCGCGCTCGAAGTTGCGACCTTCTACACCCAGTTCCAGTTGAAGCCGGTCGGCACGCGCGCCCACGTTCAGGTTTGCGGCACGACGCCCTGCATGCTGCGTGGCGCTGAAGACCTGATCAAGGTTTGCAAGAGCAAGATTGCCCATGATCCCTTCACCCTGAACGAGAGCGGCACGCTCTCCTGGGAAGAAGTCGAATGTCAGGGCGCCTGCGTCAACGCACCGATGGTCATGATCTTCAAGGACACCTTCGAAGACCTGACGCCCGAGCAACTCGAGCAGATCATCGACCGGTTTGAGGCAGGCAAGGGTGCTGAAGTTACCCCCGGTCCGCAGATCGATCGCATCTATTCCGCACCTGTGGGTGGCCCGACCACGCTGATGGCGGCAGGCTCTGCTTCGGCCAAGGCTGCGCCCGCCGCTGCCAAGAAGGCAAGCGATGCTCCGGCCGTTTCGGTTCCGCCGTCGAACGCCGGCCGTGTCAAGACCGCTGCGAGCGAGACCAATGCTTCGCTGAAGACGCCGGCGACGGCAAAGGGCGAGGCCGCTGCCAACGCCAAGGTCGAAGGCGACACCGTCGACAAGTCGACGCCGGTGAAGGCCGCCGTTTCCGGCAAGCCGTCGCTGGAGGACAAGAACCGTCCGGCCGGCATCGAGAAGCCGGCAGCTGTCGACGACCTCAAGCTGATCTCGGGCGTCGGTCCGAAGATCGAAGGTACGCTCAACGAACTGGGCATCTACACCTACGCGCAAGTTGCTTCGTGGAAGAAGGCGGAGCGCGAGTGGGTTGACGGATACCTGAATTTCAAGGGCCGCATCGAACGCGACGACTGGGTCAAGCAGGCCAAGGCGCTCGCCAAGGGCGGCGAAGCCGAATACATCAAGGTCTTCGGCAAGAAGCCGCGGTAAAGAGGTGAATTATGCTCAGAGATGAAGACCGCATCTTTACCAACATCTACGGCCTCAAGGACAAGTCCCTGAAGGGCGCCATGGCGCGCGGCCACTGGGACGGCACCAAGCAGCTGCTCGAAAAGGGCCGTGACTGGATCGTCAACGAAGTGAAGGCCTCCGGCCTTCGCGGCCGTGGCGGCGCCGGCTTCCCGACGGGCCTCAAGTGGTCCTTCATGCCGAAGGAAAGCGACGGCCGTCCGCACTACCTCGTCGTCAACGCCGACGAGTCCGAGCCCGGCACCTGCAAGGACCGTGACATCATGCGTCACGACCCGCACACGCTGATCGAAGGCTGCGTCATTGCTTCCTTCGCGATGGGTGCGCATGTCGCCTACATCTACGTGCGCGGCGAATTCGTCCGCGAGCGCGAGGCGCTGCAGGCGGCGATCGACGAGTGCTACGCCTACGGCCTGCTCGGCAAGAACAACAAGCTCGGCTATGACATCGACATCTATGTGCACCATGGTGCCGGCGCCTATATCTGTGGCGAAGAAACCGCGCTGCTCGAAAGCCTCGAAGGCAAGAAGGGCCAGCCGCGCCTGAAGCCGCCATTCCCGGCAAACATGGGCCTCTACGGCTGCCCGACGACCGTCAACAACGTCGAGTCGATCGCGGTTACTCCGACGATCCTGCGCCGCGGCGCCGGCTGGTACACGAGCTTCGGCCGTCCGAACAACCACGGCACCAAGCTCTATTCGGTCTCCGGCCACGTCAACCGTCCGTGCACGGTCGAAGACGCGATGTCGATCCCGTTCCATGAGCTGATCGAAAAGCACTGTGGGGGCATTCGCGGCGGCTGGGACAACCTGCTCGCTGTCATCCCCGGCGGTTCGTCCGTTCCTTGCGTGCCCGGCGCGCAGATGAAGGACGCGATCATGGATTTCGACGGTCTGCGCGAAGTCGGTTCCAGCCTCGGAACCGCTGCCGTCATCGTGATGGACAGGTCGACGGACATCATCAAGGCGATCTGGCGTCTTTCGGCTTTCTACAAGCACGAGAGCTGCGGCCAGTGCACGCCGTGCCGTGAAGGCACCGGCTGGATGATGCGCGTCATGGAACGCATGGTTCAGGGTCGCGCCCAGAAGCGCGAAATCGACATGCTCTTCGACGTCACCAAGCAGGTGGAAGGCCACACGATCTGCGCGCTTGGCGACGCAGCCGCCTGGCCGATCCAGGGCCTGATCAAGCATTTCCGTCCGGAGATGGAAGCGCGCATCGACGAATACACCCGCAATGCCTCGTCGCATGGTGCGGTTCTGGAAGCGGCGGAGTAAGGCACGATGGCCGGCGCACGCGGGGAGGGACAGATGAAGGGACAGGCCGAAGCAGGCATTCCGTTCGCGCGTCCGCTTGGCGGCGATCCGGCCGATCCGTTCGGCATGGGCGAATGGATGAAGGGCCTTTCCCAGGTGCCGCTGCATCCGCTGATGGTCCATCCGGCAGCCGCAGTTGCGGCAGCGACCGCGATCGGCTTCGGTCTCACGACCCAGATTGCAGGCGCCATGATCGGCGCGATGCAAGGGGCCGTCGAGGCAGCGCAGAAGCGGGTAGAGCCCGCGGCGTCTGACGCGGCGCCTGCAGTCGTCGCAAAGACGATGCAGGCCGAAGCAAAGCCGAAACCGGTCGCCAAGCCGCCCGCGCTTGCCAAGCGCGCAGCCGCAAAGCCGGTGATCGAGAAGGGTGCCGCTCAAAAGGTGGTCAAGGTTCGCGCGACGCGCACCAAGGCGAAAGCCACCGACGACCTCAAGCGGATCTCCGGCATCGGCCCGAAGCTCGAGCAGGTGCTGAACGCTAAAGGGATCAGCGGCTTTGCCGACATTGCCGGTTGGAGCGAGGCGGACGTCGCCCGCTTCGACGACGAACTCGGTTTCGGCGGGCGGATCAAGCGGGACGATTGGGTTGGACAGGCCAAGGCGCTGAAAGGCGCTTGAGACAATAGGGGTGGGGGACCGGAGACGGCCATCGCCCGCAAGCAGCAAGGCTGTGTTGGAATTGTCCGTCGCCGATGGGCCGACGGACGGAAGACAGGATTGAGTACGAAGATGGCAAAGCTGAAAGTCGACGGAAAAGAGATCGAGGTACCGGATCATTTCACGCTGCTTCAGGCGTGCGAAGAGGCCGGGGCTGAAGTTCCGCGCTTCTGTTTCCACGAGCGGCTTTCGGTCGCCGGCAACTGCCGCATGTGTCTGATCGAGGTGAAGGGAGGGCCGCCCAAGCCCGCCGCCTCTTGCGCCATGGGCGTGCGCGACCTCCGTCCGGGCCCGAACGGTGAAGCCCCGGAAGTCTTCACGACCACGCCGATGGTCAAGAAGGCGCGCGAAGGCGTGATGGAATTCCTGCTGATCAACCATCCGCTCGACTGCCCGATCTGTGATCAGGGCGGCGAATGCGACCTGCAGGACCAGGCCATGGCCTTCGGTATCGACAGCTCGCGCTACCAGGAAAACAAGCGCGCGGTCGAAGACAAGTATATCGGCCCGCTCGTCAAGACCGTGATGAACCGCTGCATTCATTGCACGCGCTGCGTTCGCTTCACGACAGAAGTTGCCGGCATTGCCGAGCTTGGCCTGATCGGCCGTGGCGAAGACGCCGAAATCACCACCTATCTCGAGCAGGCGATGACCTCCGAGCTGCAGGGCAACGTCGTTGACCTCTGCCCGGTCGGCGCGCTGACCTCGAAGCCGTTTGCCTTCACCGCCCGTCCGTGGGAGTTGAACAAGACCGAATCCATCGACGTGATGGACGCGCTCGGCTCGGCGATCCGCGTCGACACCCGCGGCCGCGAAGTCATGCGCATCATGCCGCGCGTCAACGAGGACATCAACGAAGAGTGGATCTCCGACAAGAGCCGCTTCATCTGGGATGGCCTGAAGACACAGCGTCTCGATCGTCCGTACGTCAAGAAGGACGGCCGTCTGCAGCCGGCGACTTGGGGCGAAGCCTTCCAGGCGGTCAAGGCGGCCGTTGCCCAGACCTCCGGCGACAAGATCGGCGCCATTGCCGGCGACCTCGCTTCGGTCGAAGAAATGTACGCGCTGAAGCAGCTTATTGCAGCCCTCGGCTCCGAAAGCGTTGACTGCCGCCAGGATGGTGCCGCACTCGACCCGTCGCTCGGCCGCGCCAGCTACCTCTTCAACCCGACGATCGCTGGCATCGAAAGCGCTGACGCGCTTCTGGTTATCGGCTCCAACCCGCGCTTCGAGGCGTCTGTTCTCAACGCCCGCATCCGCAAGCGCTACCGCATGGGCAACTTCCCGATCGCCGTGATCGGCGAGCCGGGTGAACTGCGCTATGAATACGAATATCTCGGCGCCGGCACCGAAACGCTGGCCGAGCTCGTCTCGGGCAAGGGCAAGTTTGCAGCGACCTTGAAGAAGGCGCAGCGCCCGATGATCCTCATCGGCCAGGGTGCTGTTGCAGGGGAGGGCGGCGCTGCCGTTCTTTCCGCCGCCGCCAAGCTCGCGGGCGCCGTCGGTGCGGTCACCGCCGAGTGGAACGGCTTTGCCGTTCTTCACACGGCCGCTTCCCGCGTCGGTGGTCTCGACCTCGGCTTCGTTCCGGGCGCGAACGGCAAGACGGCGGCCGAGATGGTCACCGCCTCCGACGTTCTCTTCCTGCTCGGCGCCGACGAGATCGACCTTGCGGAACGCAAGTCCGGCTTCACCGTCTATATCGGCTCGCACGGCGACAACGGCGCACATGCAGCCGACGTCATCCTGCCAGGCGCGACCTACACCGAAAAGTCCGGTACCTGGGTCAACACCGAAGGCCGCGTTCAGGTCGGCAACCGCGCCGGCTTCGCACCGGGCGATGCCCGCGAGGATTGGGCGATCATCCGCGCGCTTTCCGACGTGCTCGGCAAGAAGCTGCCCTTTGATTCGCTTGGCGAATTGCGCTCGAAGCTCTATGCGGCCCACCCGCATTTCGCCGATATCGACGCAATCGCGACCGGCAACGGCGACGAAATTGCCGCACTTGGTCAAAAAGCCGGTGAGATGGGCAAATCCGTGTTTGCGTCTCCGGTCAAAGACTTCTATTTGACGAACCCGATAGCGCGCGCATCCGCCGTCATGGCCGAATGCTCGGCTTTGGCACGCAACAATTTCAAAGCTGCGGCGGAATGAGCGCGAGGGAATAGAGTATCATGGACGCTTTCGTTTCGACCTATGTCTGGCCCGCGATCATCATGGTCGCCCAGTCGCTGCTGCTCCTGGTCGCGCTGCTGCTTTTCATCGCCTACATCCTGCTCGCCGACCGTAAGATCTGGGCTGCAGTTCAGCTCCGCCGTGGTCCGAATGTGGTAGGCCCGTGGGGACTTTTCCAGTCCTTCGCCGACCTTTTGAAGTTCGTCTTCAAGGAGCCGGTGATTCCCGCCGGCGCCAACAAGGCGATCTTCCTGCTCGCCCCGCTCGTCTCCGTGACGCTGGCGCTCGCCGCCTGGGCGGTGATCCCGCTCAACGCCGGCTGGGTGATCGCGAACATCAACGTCGGTATCCTCTTCGTGTTCGCCATATCTTCGCTTGAAGTTTATGGCATCATCATGGGCGGTTGGGCGTCGAACTCCAAATATCCCTTCCTCGGCGCGCTTCGCTCCGCGGCACAGATGGTTTCCTACGAAGTCTCGATCGGCTTCGTCATCGTTACCGTTCTGCTCTGCGTAGGCTCGCTGAACCTGACGGACATCGTCAACGCGCAGTCGAGCGGCATCGGCACGAACCTCGGCCTGCCGGCGTCGTTCCTCGACTGGCATTGGCTGGCGCTGTTCCCGATGTTCATCGTCTTCTTCATTTCGGCGCTGGCCGAAACGAACCGCCCGCCCTTCGACCTTCCGGAAGCGGAATCCGAACTCGTCGCCGGCTTCATGGTCGAGTACGGCTCCACGCCTTACATGATGTTCATGCTCGGCGAATACGCCGCCATCTGCCTGATGTGCGCGCTGACGACGATCCTGTTCCTCGGCGGCTGGCTTCCCCCGGTCGACGTCTGGTTCCTCAACTGGGTTCCCGGCATCATCTGGTTCGTGCTGAAGGCATCCTTCGTGTTCTTCATGTTCGCGATGGTGAAGGCTTTCGTGCCGCGTTACCGTTACGACCAGCTGATGCGTCTTGGCTGGAAGGTCTTCCTGCCGATCTCTCTCGCAATGGTCGTGATCACTGCGTTCGTTCTCAAGCTGACGGGAGCCGCATGACGATGGCTCACGTTTGGCAGCATACCGCCGGCCGCTCGCAGGCCGGCAACTCTGGAGGTAAATGATGGCCGGTCTTTCGCAAGCCGTCAGCTCGCTGTTCCTGAAGGAATTCGTCGGCGCGTTCTTTCTGTCGATGCGCTATTTCTTCAAGCCGAAGGCGACGTTGAACTACCCCTTCGAAAAGGGACCGGTCAGCCCGCGTTTCCGCGGCGAGCATGCGCTGCGCCGTTATCCGAACGGTGAAGAACGCTGCATCGCCTGCAAGCTGTGCGAGGCGATCTGTCCTGCACAGGCCATCACCATCGAAGCCGGCCCGCGCCGCAACGACGGCACCCGCCGTACGGTTCGCTACGACATCGACATGGTGAAGTGCATCTATTGCGGTTTCTGCCAGGAAGCCTGTCCGGTCGATGCCATCGTCGAGGGCCCGAACTTCGAGTTCGCCACCGAGACGCGCGAAGAGCTGTACTACGACAAGGACAAGCTCCTCGCCAACGGCGACCGTTGGGAACGGGAAATCGCACGCAACATCGCAATGGACTCGCCCTATCGCTGAGGCCAGAGCGTAGTACCGCCCCGGGGAGGGCGGTGCATGTGACATAGGTTTGGGCAACGGCCGGACGCGTGTCCGGCTTTGCCTGTGGAGTGGGGCCAGAAGCGCCTCACACCGTGCAAGACGAAGAAGGCACCGATCATGGGTCTGCAGGTTCTTTTTTTCTATCTCTTTGCCTTCATCGCGGTGGCGTCGGCATTCATGGTCATTGCGGCCAGGAACCCGGTTTATTCGGTTCTGTTCCTGATCCTGACCTTCTTTAACTCGGCAGGTCTGTTCCTGCTGACCGGCGCCGAATTCCTCGCGATGATCCTGCTGGTCGTTTATGTCGGCGCGGTCGCGGTGCTGTTCCTGTTCGTGGTCATGATGCTCGACATCGACTTCGCGGAACTGCGGGCCGGCGTGCTCGAATACGCGCCGGTCGGCGCGCTGATCGGTCTGATCCTTGCAGCCGAGCTCATCATCGTGGTTGGCGGTGCGACGTTCTCGCCGGAGATCGCCAAGTCGATTTCGATGCCGATCCCGGCGGTCGCCGACCGCACGAACACGGCAGCGCTCGGCGACGTGCTCTATACCCACTACGTCTACTTCTTCCAGATCGCCGGCCTGGTCCTGCTCGTCGCAATGATCGGCGCGATCGTGCTGACCCTGCGCCACCGCGACAACGTCAAGCGCCAGAACATCCCGCAGCAGGTTGCCCGCACGCCCGAGACCGCCGTCGAAGTGGTCTCGGTCAAGCCCGGCCAGGGCATCTAAGTCGGACGCGAGATCGAGGAACAAAAAAATGGAAATCGGAATTTCCCACTATCTCACCGTCAGCGCCATCCTGTTCACGCTGGGCGTCTTCGGCATCTTCCTGAACCGGAAGAACGTCATCGTCATCCTGATGTCGGTCGAACTCATTCTTCTCGCGGTCAATATCAACATGGTCGCCTTCTCGGCGTTCCTGAACGATATCACTGGCCAGGTCTTTGCCCTGTTCATCCTGACCGTCGCGGCTGCGGAAGCGGCCATCGGACTTGCAATTCTCGTCGTCTTCTACCGCAACCGCGGCTCGATCGCTGTTGAAGACGTCAACATGATGAAGGGCTGATTGGGCTATGGATACCATCATCAAGGCTATCGTCTTCCTGCCTTTGATCGGCTTTCTGATTGCCGGCCTCTTCGGTAATTCGATCGGCGCCAAGGCTTCGGAATATGTCACCAGCGGTCTGATGATCATCGCTGCTGCGTTCTCCTGGTACGTCTTCTTTGACGTGGCCATGGGCCACCAGGAAATGATCAAGGTTTCGGTGCTGCGCTGGATCCAGTCCGGCAGCTTCGATGTCGAATGGGCGTTCCGCGTCGATACGCTGACATCGGTCATGTTCGTGGTCGTCAACACGGTGTCGACGCTCGTGCATGTCTATTCGATCGGCTACATGCACCACGATCCGCATCGTCCGCGCTTCTTCGCCTATCTGTCGCTCTTCACCTTCGCGATGTTGATGCTCATCACGTCGGACAACCTGGTGCAGATGTTCTTCGGCTGGGAAGGGGTGGGTCTGGCGTCCTACCTGCTCATCGGTTTCTGGTACAAGAAGCCGTCGGCGAACGCCGCTGCGATGAAGGCCTTCATCGTCAACCGTGTCGGCGACTTCGGCTTCGCGCTCGGTATCTTCCTCGTGTTCGTGCTGTTCGGCTCGGTCAACTTCGAGACGATCTTTGCGGCTGCCAAGACCTATCTGCCGGCCGAAGGCGCTGGAGCAGGCGAGGCGGTTATCACGCTGTTTGGCATGCACCTCGACAAGGCTGATGCGGTCACCGCAGCAGCGCTCCTGCTCTTCATGGGCGCGATGGGCAAGTCGGCGCAGTTCCTGCTGCACACCTGGCTTCCGGACGCCATGGAAGGCCCGACCCCGGTTTCGGCTCTTATCCATGCCGCAACCATGGTCACGGCCGGCGTCTTCCTCGTCGCCCGCATGTCGCCTATCTTCGAATTGTCGCCGGATGCGCTGACCGTCGTCACCATCATCGGTGCGATCACCGCCTTCTTCGCGGCGACCGTCGGCCTCGTCCAGAACGACATCAAGCGCGTCATCGCCTATTCGACCTGCTCGCAGCTCGGATACATGTTCGTGGCGCTCGGCGTCGGCGCCTATGGCGCGGCCATCTTCCACCTGTTCACACACGCCTTCTTCAAGGCTCTCCTGTTCTTGGGTGCCGGTTCGGTCATCCACGCCGTCGATGGCGAGCAGGACATGCGTTACATGGGTGGCCTCAGGAAGCACATTCCGGTTACCTACTGGATGATGTTCATCGGCACGATCGCACTGACCGGCGTCGGCATCCCCGGCACGATCATCGGTACCGCGGGCTTCTTCTCGAAGGACGCGATCATCGAATCCGCCTATGCCGCGCATAGCTCGGTTTCCGGCTTTGCCTTCGCGCTGCTGGTCGTCGCTGCGCTCTTCACCAGCTTCTACTCCTGGCGTCTGGCCTTCATGACGTTCCACGGCAAGCCGCGCGCTTCCTCGGATGTCATGCATCACGTCCACGAATCGCCGCAGGTCATGCTGGTGCCGCTCTACATTCTTGGTGTTGGCGCGCTCGTCGCCGGCTTCCTCTTCCACGACTACTTCTTCGGCCATCACTATGCCGAGTTCTGGAAGGGCGCGCTGTTCACATCGGCTGAGAACGAAATCCTCGAGACCTACCACGATGTTCCGAAGTGGGTTAAGTGGAGCCCGTTCTGCGCCATGGCGCTCGGCCTCTTCACCGCCTGGTACATGTATATCCGCCGGCCCGAACTGCCGAAGTATCTGGCAGAACAGCATCGCGGCCTCTACCAGTTCCTCTTGAACAAGTGGTACTTCGACGAGCTCTACGACTTCCTGTTCGTGCGCTCGGCCAAGTGGCTCGGCACCTTCCTGTGGAAGGAAGGCGACGGTCGCGTGATCGATGGCTACGGCCCGAACGGCATTGCTGCTCGCGTGCTCAACGTCACTGACCGCGTTGTCCGCCTGCAGACTGGTTACCTCTATCACTACGCGTTCGCGATGCTCATCGGCATTGCAGCGCTTGTTACTTGGATGATGTTCAGGAGTTCCTTCTGATGACCGATTGGCCCGTACTTTCCGCGGTCACCTTCATGCCGCTCGTCGGCGTTCTGCTTCTCTTGCTTGTCAGGGAAGACAGCGCCTACGGCCGCCGGAATATCCTGAACGTTTCGCTGCTGACGACGATCTTCACCTTCGCGGTGTCGGTCTACATCTGGTACCAGTTCGATGCCTCGAACCCCGGCTTCCAGATGATCGAAAAGCATGAGTGGCTCGGCACCGGCATTTCCTATCATCTGGGTATCGACGGCATCTCGATGCTGTTCGTCGTGCTCTCGGCCTTCCTCATGCCGTTCTGCGTGCTCGCAAGCTGGCTGTCGATCGAGAAGCGGCTCAAGGAATACATGATCGCGTTCCTGGTCCTGGAAACGTTCATGATCGGCGTCTTCGTGTCGCTCGATATCGTGCTGTTCTACGTGTTCTTCGAAGCCGGCCTCATTCCGATGTTCCTCATCATCGGTGTCTGGGGCGGCAAGGACCGCGTCTACGCCAGCTACAAGTTCTTCCTCTATACGCTGCTCGGCTCGGTGCTGATGCTGCTTGCGATCATGGCGATGTACTGGCAGGCCGGTACGACCGACATCACGCAGTTGCTCGCCTATAACTTCCCGCGCCAGATGCAGACCTGGCTTTGGCTCGCCTTCTTCGCATCCTTTGCGGTGAAGATGCCCATGTGGCCGGTCCACACCTGGCTTCCCGACGCGCACGTTCAGGCACCGACCGCGGGCTCGGTCATCCTGGCCGGCGTGCTCCTGAAGCTCGGTGGTTACGGCTTCCTGCGCTTCTCGCTGCCGATGTTCCCGTTGGCATCCGAGTACTTCCAGCCGTTCGTCTTCACGCTCTCGGTCGTCGCCATCATCTACACCTCGCTGGTGGCGCTGATGCAGACCGACATCAAGAAGCTGATCGCCTATTCGTCGGTGGCACACATGGGCTACGTGACAATGGGTATCTTTGCTGCCAACGTTCAGGGCGTTCAGGGTGCGATCTTCCAGATGCTGTCGCACGGCATCGTCTCGGGCGCGCTCTTCCTTTGCGTCGGCGTTGTCTACGATCGTCTGCACACCCGCGAAATCTCCGCCTATGGCGGCCTCGTCAACAACATGCCGAAATATGCCGTCGCCTTCATGGTGTTCACCATGGCGAACGTCGGCCTGCCGGGCACGTCCAGCTTCGTGGGTGAAGTGCTGACCCTGGTTGGCGCCTTCCGTGCCAACACCTGGGTTGCGCTCTTTGCCACCTCCGGCGTGATCCTGTCGGCGGCTTACGCGCTCTGGCTCTATCGCCGGGTCGTGTTCGGTGCCTTGGAAAAGGAAAGCCTGAAGGCGTTGCTCGACCTGTCGCCGCGCGAAAAGGCCATCCTTTATCCGCTGGTGATCCTGACGATCTTCTTCGGCGTCTACCCGGCACCGATCTTCGATGCGACCGCGGCCTCCGTGGATCTGCTCGTCAACAACTACTCCGCAGCCCTGCAGGCAGCGCAAAACGTTGCGCTTTCGGTGCAATGACCACAGGACGTGATTGGACATGACTGCTGAAACCCTCCTTGCAAGCCTGCAACTCTCGATCCCCGAGCTGATCCTCGCGGTCGGCGCGATGGCCTTGCTGATGATTGGCGTGTTTTCCGGCGAGAAGTCGGCGTCGACGGTCACCGGTCTTGCGGTTGCCGTTCTGATCATCGCCGGCCTCTGGCTCGTTCTGAAGACCGGTGAAGGCGAAGCCTATGGCGGCGCCTTCCTGTCGGATCCTTTCGCCAAGTTCATGAAGGTTCTTGCCCTGATCGGCTCCATCACCGCCCTGGTGATGACGGTCGGCCATGCGCGCTCCGCCCAGATCGACCGTTTCGAGTTTCCGGTGCTCCTGGTGCTGGCAACGCTCGGCATGCTCCTGATGATCTCGGCCAACGACCTGATGTCGCTCTACCTGTCGTTGGAACTGCAGTCGCTAGCCCTCTATGTCGTCGCCGCCATCAACCGCGATAGCGTGCGCTCGACGGAAGCCGGCCTGAAGTACTTCGTCCTTGGTGCGCTTTCTTCGGGCATGCTGCTCTACGGCATGTCGCTGATCTACGGCTTCACCGGCCACACCGGCTTTACCGAGATCGCGGCTGCGCTGACGGCTGAAGGCCGCTCGCTCGGCCTGATCTTCGGTCTCGTCTTCGTGCTCGCCGGCCTTGCCTTCAAGATTTCGGCCGTGCCGTTCCACATGTGGACGCCGGACGTTTACGAAGGCGCGCCGACGCCGGTCACCGCCTTCTTCGCGGCGGCACCGAAGGTCGCCGCCATGGCGATCCTCGTTCGCATCGTCATCAACGCCTTCGAGCCGGTGGTTGCCGACTGGCAGCAGATCATCGTCTTCATCTCGATCGCATCGATGCTGCTCGGCGCGTTCGCGGCGATCGGCCAGAAGAACATCAAGCGCCTGATGGCCTATTCCTCGATCGGCCACATGGGCTACGCGCTGGTTGGCCTTGCCGCCGGCTCCATGGCCGGTGTTCGCGGCGTGCTGCTCTACATGCTCATCTACATGGTCATGACGCTCGGCACCTTCGCCTGCATTCTGGCGATGCGCCGCAAGGAAGGAGAAAACGTCGAGAACGTCGACGATCTCGCCGGTCTGTCGCAGACCAACCCCTTCATGGCGACCGTGCTGACCGTCCTGATGTTCTCGCTCGCCGGCATCCCGCCGATGGCAGGCTTCTTCGGGAAGTACTTCGTCTTCATGGCGGCCATCGAAGCTCAGCTCTATGCACTCGCCATCATCGGCGTTCTCGCATCGGTCGTCGGCGCCTACTACTACCTGCGCGTCATCAAGGTGATGTGGTTCGACGATGCCAAGGGCGAGTTCGCCCGCACCGCCGGCGAACTGCGGCTGGTCTTCGGTCTCTCGGGCCTGTTCGTTCTCGGATACGTCCTGATCGGCGGCCCGCTCGGAAACGCCGCTGAAGTCGCGGCGCGGACCTTCTTTTGATCGCCTTTGAAAGCGGCGGCCGGATCTCGCTCGACGATTTCCGGCACGTCGCTCTCGATGCGGTCGGGTCGACCAACAGCGAATGCCTGGCGCGTGCGCGCCAGGGTGACCCGGGCAATCTCTGGGTCACGGCCATCAGGCAGACCGGCGGGCGCGGACGTCGCGGCCGGGCATGGTTCTCCGAACCGGGCAATCTCTACGCTTCGCTTCTCCTCATCGAGCCGGCTCCGGTCGAGCAGCTGCATTCGCTACCGCTCGCCGTTGCCGTCGCCGTTCACAGGGCAATCCGCCAGGTAATGCCGCCGGGTTCGGCGCCCGTCGAAATCAAGTGGCCGAACGACATCCTGATCGACGGCAAGAAGACCTGCGGTATCCTGCTTGAAGGCGAAAGCCTCCCAGATGGGCGCCGGGCGCTGGTCATTGGTTGCGGCATCAACATCGCTGTCCAGCCGGACGAAGGGCTCTATCCCGTGACGTCCCTGGCCAACGAAGGTGCGTCGGTTTCGCCCGACGAACTGTTTGCGCGCCTGTTCCTGACGATGGCGGAGACCCTGCAGGTTTGGGATCGGGGCGTCGGTATCGCCGCGACGATCGAACAATGGCGGGCAGCAGCCCGCGGCATTGGTGAAACGATAACCGTGAACCTTCCGGACCGGTCGCTTTCGGGGCGCTTTGCCGGTATTGATGAGGCCGGACGGCTGGTGCTCGACACCGGCAACGGCATGACGCAGGCGATTGCCGCCGGCGACGTATTTTTCGGATAAATTTGAAAACAGGGGCGCATCACGATATGGCGCAGGAAGAAGAACTGGTGTTCTTGCCGCTCGGCGGCGTCGGTGAAATCGGCATGAACCTCGGCCTTTATGGCTACGGGCGGCCGGGAAGCCGCCAGTGGATCATGGTCGATTGCGGTGTGACGTTTCCGGGGCCCGACCTTCCGGGCGTCGACCTCGTTCTCCCCGATATCGGCTTTCTTGCCGAGGAACGTCGCAATCTCAAGGGCATCATCATCACGCATGCCCACGAAGACCACTATGGCGGCCTGAACGACCTGTGGCCGGGGCTGAACGTTCCGGTCTACGCCTCGCCGTTCACGGCGGGCATGCTGGAAGCCAAGCGCGATTTCGAGAAGAGCCGGGGCGAAATCCCCGTCACCATCTTCAAGCAGGGCGACCGTATCAATGTCGGCCCCTTCGAGATCGAGGCCGTCGGCGTCAACCATTCGATCCCTGAACCGATGTCGCTGATCATCCGCACGCCGGCGGGCACCGTGGTTCATACCGGCGACTGGAAGATCGATCTGCACCCGTCGCTTGGACCGCTGACCGACGAGGCACGTTTCCGCCAGATCGGCGATGAAGGTGTGCTTGCGCTCGTCTGCGATTCCACCAACGCGATGCGCGACGGCGTTTCGCCGTCGGAGCAGGAGGTTTCCGAAAGCCTGACGAAGATCATTGCCAGCGCCGAGGGCCGGGTGGCGATCACGACGTTCTCCTCGAATGTCGGACGCATCCGCTCGATCGCTGAAGCGGCCGAAGAGGCGGGCAGGGATGTGCTCCTGCTCGGCAGTTCGATGAAGCGGGTCGTCGCCGTCGCTACGGACCTTGGGCTGATGGAAGGCATCAAGCCCTTCCTCGCCGAAGACGAGTTCGGCTACGTGCCGCGCGACAAGGTCGTGGTGATCCTCACCGGCAGCCAGGGCGAGCCGCGGGCAGCCCTCGCCAAGATCGCCCGCGACGAGATGCGCAATGTCGCCTTCTCGGCTGGCGACACGGTCGTATTTTCCTCACGCACGATCCCGGGCAACGAAAAGGCGATCAACGACATCAAGAACGGCCTCGTCGAACAGGGCATCCACATCATCACCGACAGCGAAGCGCTGGTACACGTGTCCGGCCACCCGCGTCGCACCGAGCTGCAGCAGATGTACCAGTGGCTGCGGCCGCAGATCCTTGTGCCTGTTCATGGCGAGGCGGCGCATCTGACGGCGCACGGCGAGCTGGGTCGCCAGTCCGGCATCGCCAGCGTTCCGCGTCTTCGGAACGGCGAAATGCTGCGTCTTGCGCCAGGTCCCGCCGAAGTAATTGACGAAGCGCCCCACGGCCGCATCTACAAGGATGGCAGCCTCATCGGCGACTTCGAGGAGATGGGCATCGGCGAACGCCGGAAGCTCTCGTTCGCCGGCCATGTCGCCGTCAACGTCGTTCTCGACAGCCGCTACGATTTCCTGGGCGACCCGGATATCGTCGCGATCGGCTTGCCGGAGTTCGACGACGAGGGTGAGGACATGGAGGACACGCTCTACGACGCCATTCTCGGCGCCGTCGAGAGCATCCCGCGGGCCAAGCGCAAGGATCTGGCGATGCTGCAGGAGGCGGTCCGCCGCGCCGTACGCAGCACCGCCAACCAGATCTGGGGCAAGAAGCCGATCGTCACGGTGTTTGTCACCAAAGTCTGATTGGCCCGTCGCGCGCAACCTTGTAAGCGAGGCCGGACGTCAAAGCGGGAGATCGCCATGCTTGGAAGAGTGAACCACATCGCCATCGCCGTGCCGGATCTTCACGCCGCCGCCGAAAGCTATCGCTCGACGCTCGGCGCCTCCGTCACCGAGCCGCAGGCTTTGCCAGAACACGGCGTCACCGTCGTGTTCGTCACGCTTGCCAACACCAAGGTCGAGCTGCTTGAGCCGCTCGGCGAGGGCTCGCCGATCGCTGCTTTCCTGGCGAAGAACCCGTCGGGTGGGATGCATCACATCTGCTACGAGGTGGAGAACATCCTGTCGGCGCGCGACGCGTTGCGCGCCGCCGGAGCACGGGTGCTGGGGGATGGCGAGCCGAAGATCGGCGCGCACGGCAAGCCGGTGCTCTTCCTGCATCCCAAGGATTTTCAGGGTACGCTGATCGAACTCGAAGAGGTGTGACAGTTGATCGCGCGATGACGGTTTGTGCGATCGGGCCGGCGGCGCTATAAGGCGGACGGAATGTCGCGGAAGTCGCGGCGAATACGGGGTTGCCCGTCGTCTTGCCGATCGCCTTCACCGGGAGCTTGAAATGCCGCTTTTTTCGACCTTTGCCATCTACTTCATCATCTGGTGGATTACGCTCTTTGCCGTGCTGCCCTTGGGCGTTCGCACCCAGGCGGAAGAAAACAGCGTCGTTCCGGGCAGTGTCGAGAGCGCGCCGGCGAAGTTCAATGCCAAGCGGGTCGTGCTTCTGACGACCATAATTGCGGCCGTCATTCAACTCGCCTGGTATATCCTGTCCGTCAGGCTGGGCTACGGCATCGATTCCATTCCGCGTTTCTACCCAAAATTCTATTGATAAGTTCATCGTCGCCGCCACCCGAGGGCGATCGTTCTCGTTGCGACAAATTCTCTGCAATCTGATGGGCACATCCATGCCTTGACGGCGCCTTCGCGCATGCCTGCGCACAAGACCCGGGCAATTGTAGGATTGACCGCCGTGAAATTGACATAGTTCAATTTTGCAAGGTGCTTCGCGGGGATGCTGCTTGCTGAAAAGCAAAAAAAAACAAGGCTAAAAGCCTTGTTTTTCAAGTTTCGCGTGATCTTTAATCCGTTTCCGGCGGCAGCGACGAAGCGCGCCTAAGATCTTATCCTCCCAAGACTTGACCGCGAAAGTCGGCAAGAATTTAGTCTTCATGCCTGTTTTGTGAGCCGAAACTAGCCCAAACATTGGGCTCTGTCATCCTGTTTTTTTGCATTTTTGCTACAGTCGGGTAAAATATTCCCGTTGACAATTACTGTCGTAATCTTGTTACTAGCGTGCTCTTTTGACGCAGGATCGGCGTCGCATTCCCCCTGAAAATCCGTGGATGCTTTCTCTGCCCGTGACAACGGAGAGCAGGGTTTTCTTCCGCCTGCGAAGCAGCTATGAACGCAAGGCT
This sequence comes from Ensifer sp. ZNC0028, assembly GCF_000799055.1. NCBI lineage: Bacteria > Pseudomonadati > Pseudomonadota > Alphaproteobacteria > Hyphomicrobiales > Rhizobiaceae > Ensifer > Ensifer sp. ZNC0028. Next base: position 1,530 of record NZ_JTLA01000169.1, on the reverse strand, counting down.
CGTAAAGGTTCCTGCCGGCTGCGCCGGTGATGGAAAATGGAGAGTCCGACCCGAGAAGCAGCGGTCGCCTTTATCAATCAAAAGGTGAAGCCGGCATCTCGCTCAACGTCATTTCGCCCGAATCCGCCGATAGTGCGACGTTCATCAAGTTCTGGAACCCGTCATGCGCCTGTCCCGCTTTTTCATGCCCATCCTCAAGGAAAATCCTAAGGAAGCGGAAATCGTTTCCCACCGTCTCATGCTCCGCACGGGCATGGTCCGGCAGCAATCCTCGGGCATCTATACCTGGCTGCCACTCGGCAAGCGGGTTCTCGACAAGGTCAATGCGGTCATCCGCGAAGAGCAGAACCGCTCCGGCGCGATCGAGCTTCTGATGCCGACCCTCCAGTCTGCCGAGCTGTGGCAGGAGAGCGGGCGCTACGACGCCTATGGCAAGGAGATGCTGCGCATCAAGGACCGCCAGGACCGGCCGATGCTTTACGGTCCGACGAACGAGGAAATGATCACGGACGTCTTCCGTTCCTACGTGAAGTCCTACCGCGACCTGCCGCTCAACCTCTATCATATCCAGCTGAAGTTCCGTGACGAGATCCGTCCGCGCTTCGGCACCATGCGCTCGCGCGAATTCCTGATGAAGGATGCCTATTCCTTCGATCTCGATCGGGAAGGGGCCGAGCACGCCTATAATCGCATGTTTGCCGCTTACCTTCGCACCTTCGCGCGCATGGGCCTTCGCGCAATTCCGATGCGTGCCGATACCGGCCCGATCGGCGGCAACCTCAGCCACGAATTCATCATTCTCGCCGACACCGGCGAGTCCGAAGTGTTCTGCCATAAGGACTTCCTCGGCTTCGACATTCCGGGCGAAGACACGAATTTCGATGACGTCGCCGGCCTGAAGACGATCTTCGACAAGTGGACCTCGCGTTATGCGGCCACGTCGGAAATGCACGACGAGGCGGCCTTCAACGCTGTGGCCGAAGGCGACCGTCTGTCGGCCCGCGGCATCGAAGTCGGTCACATCTTCTATTTCGGCACCAAGTACTCCGAAGCCATGGGCGCCAAGGTGCTCGGCCCCGACGGCAAGGAGCACGCTGTGCACATGGGCTCCTACGGCATCGGCCCGACCCGTCTGGTGCCGGCGATCATCGAAGCTTCGCATGACGACAACGGCATCATCTGGCCGAAGTCGATCGCGCCGTTCGATGCCGTGATCATCAACATGAAAGCAGGCGACGCCGCTTGCGACGGCGCCTGCGAGACGCTCTACTCGAAACTCGGAAATGCCGGATTCGACGTGCTTCTCGACGATCGCGACGACCGCGCTGGTGCCAAGTTCGCAACGGCCGATCTGATCGGCGTGCCGGTTCAGGTGATCGTCGGACCGCGCTCGATTGCCAATGGTGAAATCGAGCTCAAGGATCGCAAGACCGGCGAGCGCGAGACGCTGACCGTCGAGGCTGCGATCAACAAGCTGATCGCAACGAAGTGATGAGGCAAGGGAAGGCAGGATGACCGCCGTGGTGCAAG
>NZ_JTLA01000168.1:0-6793 GCF_000799055.1 Ensifer sp. ZNC0028 | reverse complement strand
TTCTCCCCGCCTGCGGGGAGAAGGTGCCGGCAGGCGGATGAGGGGCCATGCGCCGATTGAAATCGCTGCCGGCCTCAATCCTCGATCTTGCGCGCCTCGGAGACCAGCATGATCGGCACGCCGTCGCGGATCGGATAGGCGAGGCGGGCCTTTTCCGAGACGAGTTCGTTGGCTTCGGCGTGGTAGCTGAGGCGCCCCTTGGTCAGCGGGCAGACGAGCAGTTCGAGCAGTTTCGGATCGACCTTGCTGGCGTTGATATCCATTGTCCGTCGCTCACTGCAAAATGCTGTCCATATCGCCGAAGTCGCGCGCGAGCACGATCTCGGTGATGGCGATCAGGGTTTCGGCACGGGTCTTGAGATCGGGCGCTTCGAGCAGCGCCTGTTTCTCCGCCGGGCCATAGGGTGACATCATCGCCATGGAGTTGACCAGCGTACGGTTGCTCGCCCGCTCGACGCTTTCCCAGTCGGCCTTCAGCTTGTTGGCTTCGAGATAGGCTTTGAAGGCGGCCAGCAGTGCTGCCCGGTCGACGAGGGTCTCGTCGTCGCGGTTTTCGAGATCGGCGGCAAAGGGGCCGATGCGGAAGCGGCGGTAGCCGCGGGTGGCGCCGACTTCCGAAAACAACCGGTAGCGGCACACGCCGGTGAGCGAGGTGATGTAGCGGCCGTCGCCGGTCTCGGCAAAGGAGGTGATGCGGCCGATGCAGCCGACCTCGCAGAGCGCCTGCATCGGGCCGGTGGCGGTGTCGTTGCGACCTTCACAGAAGGACGGTTGCACGATGCCGATCAGCCGGTTGCCGGAAAGCGCGTCGTCGAGCATGGCGAGATAGCGCGGCTCGAAGATGTTGAGGGGAAGCTGGGCGCCGGGAAGCAGCAAGGCACCGGTCAACGGAAACACCGGAATGATCTCCGGCAAGTCCTTCGGACCGAGATAGCGTGCATTTCCGACGTGCATTTCCGATAGACCCTGCCGGTATTCGCTTTGCCCCGCCAAGGAAGCGCGGTCAACCAGATCAAAAGATGGTGCGCTGCTTGAAAATCTCAAGGGACGAGCCTGTCGATCTTCACAGGTGAAGATGGATCGTGATCGGATCCGCTTACGAAAAGGGGCGCCGACGCGCCCCTTTCAAAAAAACATGTCTGTCGGCTCAGGAGAACAGGATCGACGAGAGCTTGCGCCGGGCAGCGATGGTTGCCGGATCCTTCGGGCCCCAGACCTCGAAGAAGGAAAGCAGCTCGCGCCGCGCGCCGTCGTCGTCGTAAGCCCGGTCGCGCTTCATGATCGTGAGCAGATGGTCGGCCGCAGCCATCCGGTCGCCCTCGACGTTGCGGATCTTGGCGAGCAGCACGCGCGCCTCGTGATCATCGGGGTTTGCGGCGAGACGCCGTTCGAATTCGTTCGAATCGCCGAGCTTGCGGGCTTCCTCGATCTGGTCGAGCTTCTTGCCGATGGCGGCAATGCCGGCGTCCTTGGCAAGGTCTTCCGGCAGGCTGGACAGCGCCTCGCGGGCCTCGGCGAGCTGGCCGAGCGCGATCATGCAATCGACCATGCCGGCGATCGCAACGACGTTTTCGGGATCGGCCTGCAGCACGGCGCCATAGAGGCCGGCGGCGTTTTCGGCGTCGCCAGCATCGATCAGCGCCTTGGCGTCGGCGAGAACCGCTTCGATCTCGGCCTTGCTGTCGTCAACGGCGGGGCCGGCGATCTTTTCGATGAACTGCTTGATCTGGCTTTCCGGTACCGCGCCCATGAAGCCGTCGACCGGGCGGCCGCCGACGAAGGCGATGACGGCGGGGATCGACTGGATGCCGAGCTGGCCGGCGATCGAAGGATGATCGTCGATGTTCATCTTGACGAGCTTGACGCGGCCTGCGGCTTCCGTGACCACCTTTTCGATGACGGGGGTCAGCTGCTTGCAGGGACCGCACCAGGGTGCCCAGAAATCGACGAGAACCGGCTGCTGCCTGGAGGCTTCGAGCACGTCCTTGGTGAAGTTGGCAGTGGTGGTTTCCTTGATCAGGTCGCCGCCCGACGCGGCCGCCGGCGCCGGCTGGCCGAAGGAGGCCGAGGCCGTCATCTGAGTGCCGAAAGACCCTGCATAGGGATTGTCGCTGCCCGTCATTCTTCTCTCCTCGCCGGCTCGTCCGCCAGCTTACTGCATTCGCGCCAAAGATCGTATGTCAGGCCGTGACTTTCAAGACAAGCGGTTCGTGTCCGGTCGCTTCCATGAAGCGCAGAAGATCCTTCGAAGCGATCGCGGTCGTGGCGTCGTTGGAAAGCGGATGGCAGTTGACGATATCGAACGTCATCAGCGCTTCGTCGAGGATGACCTTGACGTTGCCCCCGGTGTCGTTGATCGCGCCGAAGGCGGTCACCGCACCTGGAATGACGCCGAGATATTCCATCAGCTTCTCCGGCTTGCCGAAGGACACCTTGCTTGCCGCGCCGATCACCTGGTGCACGGTCTTCAGGTCCACCGTCGCGTGCTCCTCGACGGTCAGCAGGAAATAGTTGTCCTTCTTGTCCTTCACGAAGAGGTTCTTCGTGTGGCCGCCGGGCATCTCGTCGCGAAGCGCAACCGATTCGGCCACGGTGAAAACCGGCGCGTGGGTCTTCGTCTTATGCTCGATTCCAAGTCCATCGAGAAAATTGAAGAGGTCTTCGGCGGTTTTCGGCTGTGATTCACGCATGATTCTCATCCCTTGGGCACTCGTTTCGTCTCAGCTTTAGGGGAGAAGCCCGTCAGGACGCAATCTCACAGGCGGCGAGGCCAGCCGAAAACGCGGCATTTCCGGGCTTTGCGAGGGGTCTCCCAAAAAATATTCGATTTCTCGTCATTTCCCTGTTGCATTCCAAAATCGCTTAGGCCATATACCGCCCGTCGCCGCAAGACAGCGCCGACGCCACGGTCCACCGACTACCCCCGGACCTTGGATGATGAGCGGGTGTAGCTCAGGGGTAGAGCACAACCTTGCCAAGGTTGGGGTCGGGCGTTCGAATCGCCTCACCCGCTCCAATTTCTCCCAACCACTTCATTTCACAGTTGTTTTCGAAATGAACGGCATTTGCCGTCAGGCGCCCAGCGCTTCGCGACCGGACACTGTGCCGTGCGAATACGGGCGCTCTGCCGAACACAACGCCGGTATTTGGAGAGGCAGTCCTTTCGGCCGCTTCCCCGCCTTTCATTCATTGCAGATTGTCAACACGTGCGCGCGAGCGCGCTCAGCTCTTCATGAACACGTAGTCCGTCTCCTGCCGGCGGATCTCGCCGGGGCGCAGCACCGCGTTCGGGAAGCCGGGATGGTTGGCCGCATCCGGCCAGATCTGGGTTTCCAGGCAGAAACCGGCGAAGGGGCCGTAGCGGCGGCCTTCGAGGCCGGGGACGGGGATGTTCAGTTTTGCGCCGGTATAGAGCTGCACGCCGGGCTCGGTCGTCAGCACTTCCATCGTGACGCCCGAATCAATGCTGCGGGCAAGCGCCACCGAATGTTTCGCCATGCGTTCGTTCGAAAGGCAGAAATTATGATCGTAGGCGACGCGCTCGCCTTCGGTCTGGCGGCTGAGCCGCGTCATCTCCCTGAGATCGAAGGCGGTGCCTTCGACGGCAAGGATCTCACCCGTCGGCACCTGGCGTTCGGTGGTCGGCAGATAGTGGTCGGCGGCGATCATGATGTCGTGGCCGAGGGCGTCAGCGCTGCCGTCGAGATTGAAATAGCTGTGCTGGCAGACATTGACGAGCGTCGCTCGGTCGGTTTCGCTCTCGTAGACGACGCTCAGGACGCCGCCGGGCTTCAGCTGGTAGGTGCAGGTGACCTTGCAATTGCCGGGATAGCCGGCGCGGCCATCCGGGTCGGTAATGGCGAGCGTGACGCTGTCGGGCGTGTGCCGAACGATCGTCCAGTTGCGCTTGCCGATATTGTCGCTGCCACCGTGCAGATGCGTGACGCCCTTCTCGTTCAGTTCGAGCTGGTAGGCCTCGCCATCGAGCGTGAAGCGGCCGTTGCCGATGCGATTGGCGCAACGGCCGGGCGTGGCGCCGAGATAGGGCGAATGGGCGAGATAGCTTTCGAGATCGGTGAAGCCGAGCACCAGCGGCGGCTCGTGGCCTTCCAGGCGCAGGTCCTGGATCACCGAACCCCAGGTGAGCACATGGGCGGTGAGGCCGCCACCGGAAAGCACCACACGATGGACCGGCTCGCCGGATGGCAGGTGGCCGAAGATTTCCGTGTTCTGATGCATGTTCACCGCTTACTCCCCTCTTCGCGATCGCAGCAACCTGCGTCATTTCAAAGAGCGCGGCAACTGGAATTCTCACTGCATGTGCCGTTAAATCGTCTCTGCTGCGGGTACGAAAACATGCAAGCCATTCAAAGCGCTACGGCGACCCTGGCGGCTGTTCAAGGGCACACGGCGCTCAAGATTTTCGTGCCGCGTTCAACGCGACAGCTGCTTGGTCGCATCCTGCAGGCCGGCAAGCGTCAAAGGAAACATCCGCCCCTCGAACAGGCTCTTCACCATGCCGATCGACTGGGTGTAGCCCCAGTGCTGTTCGGGCACGGGGTTGATCCAGATCGAGCGCGGAAAATGCGCCGTCAGACGCGAGAGCCAGAGGGCGCCTGCCTCGTCGTTCCAATGCTCGACCGAGCCGCCGGGGTGGCTGATCTCATAGGGGCTCATCGAGGCGTCGCCGACGAAGATCGCGCGGTAGTCGCCGCCATAGGTGCGTAGCACTTCTGTCGTCCGGGTGATGTCGACGCGCCGGCGGCGATTGTCCTTCCACAGGCCCTCGTAGACGCAATTGTGGAAGTAGAAATGCTCCATGTGGCGGAACTCGCTGCGAGCCGCTGAAAACAGTTCCTCGACGATACGAATATGATCGTCCATCGAGCCGCCGATGTCGAAGAACATCAGGAGCTTCACAGCATTGCGACGCTCAGGCCTTGTCATCACGTCGAGATAGCCGTGTTCGGCGGTGGCGCGGATCGTGCCACCGAGATCAAGCTCGTCGGCAGCACCCTGGCGCACCCAGCGCCGGAGGCGCTTCAGCGCCACCTTGATGTTGCGCGTGCCGAGTTCGACCGTGTCGTCGTAGTCCTTGAACTCGCGCCGGTCCCAGACCTTGACGGCGCGGCGGTGGCGCGACTGGTCCTGGCCGATCCGCACACCCTCGGGATTGTAGCCATAGGCGCCGAAGGGCGAGGTGCCGGCGGTGCCGATCCATTTCGAGCCGCCCTGGTGCCGGCCCTTCTGTTCCTGCAGCCGCTGGCGCAAGGTCTCCATCAGCTTGTCGAAGCCGCCGAGCGCCTCGATCAGGCGTTTTTCTTCCTCGCTCAGATGCTTCTCTGCGAGCTTGCGCAGCCAGTCCTCGGGGATGACGGCCTCTTCGCCCGCCTCCATCGGGTTGACGGCTTCAAGACCGGAAAAGCAATGCTGGAACACGCGGTCGAAGCGGTCGATATGGCGCTCGTCCTTCACCAGTGCCGTGCGCGCCAGATAGTAGAAGGCCTCGACGTCGAAGGTGGCGATGCCCGCCTCCATCCCCTCGATCAAGGACAGGAATTCCCGGAGCGTGACCGGGACCTTCGCCGCCTTGAGTTCGAGGAAGAAGGGAATGAACATCTGGCCTCAGCTTTTCCCGGCGCCGATCTCCGCGACATCATACGGCGTCGTCTGGTACATCTCGTTGATCCAGTTGCCGAAGAAGAGATGCGCATGACTGCGCCAGCGGTTCTGCGGCGGCAGGGTCGAATCGTTGTGCGGGAAGTAGTCGTGCGGCATCTTGATCGGCACGCCCGCATCCACGTCGCGGAAGTATTCGTCCGACAGCGAGGTCGAATCATACTCCACGTGGTTGAACATGTAGAGCCGGTTGCCCTTCTTCTCGTGCACCAGGCAGACGCCCATCTCCTTCGATTCCATCAGGATTTCGAGGCTCGGCACCTTGTCGATGTCGGCGCGGCGGACCTCGGTCCAGCGCGAGACCGGGACGGCGAAATCGTCGGAGAAGCCGTTGAGGTAGACGGAGGAACGATTGAGGTTCTGGTGGCGGTAGACGCCGAAGGCCTTTTCCTTCAGCGCATATTTGGGCACGTCGTGGAAGTGATAGATCGCCGCCATTGCGCCCCAGCAGACGTTGAGCGTCGAATGCACATTGGTCTCGGTCCAGTCGAGGATGCGCTTCAGCTCGTCCCAATAGGTGACGTCCTCGTATTCGAGCGTCTCGACCGGCGCGCCGGTGATGATAAAGCCGTCGAACTTGCGGCCCTGCACTTCTTCCCAGGTCTCGTAGAAGGAGAGCAGGTGATCTTCCGAGGTGTTCTTGGCCCGGTGAGCGCCGATGCGCACCAGTGACAATTCCACCTGCAGCGGCGAGGCGCCGATCAGGCGCGCCATCTGGATCTCCGTCTTGATCTTGTTCGGCATGAGGTTCAGGAGCCCGATCTGGAGCGGGCGGATATCCTGACGGATCGCCACGGTCTCGGTCATCACCCGCACGCCCTCATGCACGAGGGTTTCGAAGGCGGGCAGCGTATCGGGAATCTTGATGGGCATGGGCTTCCACTCGATCAATACAAAAAAACCGGCGGCGATTGATCGCGACCGGTCCTCGGAAATCCAACTTTCCTCGGCCCTTTAGCGACTTGTTTAACGTGGCTGCAAGCCGGCCGGCCAAATCACCACGAAGAATTTGATAGCGCGAGTGGGATGCAGGGGTCAAGAAAAACGATTCGGGTGCTTTGGCCGGCCGCCCCTCATCCCGCTGCCGCGACCTTCTCCCCGCAGGCGGGGAGAA
>NZ_JTLA01000167.1:0-13119 GCF_000799055.1 Ensifer sp. ZNC0028 | reverse complement strand
GCTCATAACCTGAAGGCCGCAGGTTCAAATCCTGCCCCCGCAACCACTGATAACGACAAACCCGTAGCATCCGCTGCGGGTTTTGTTGTTTTTGTAGTGTTTCCAAGGGCTTGACGCTCCGTCCAATTGAGGATCGTGCCCAGTTCGCCGTGCAGTGTCGCGTAAATCTCGCCGCGTTCTGGCCCCGGTGTGAGGGAAATCTTCTCGATCAGGCCCCGCAATGTCTCCGCTGCTTCCTGCCGCTCTTCCTTGCGGTTGAGCGCCTTGGTCAGGGCAGAAACCTTCTTCGCATAGATCGCTGAGGCACTCGGCAGAATGTCCGGTGTGTCCTCTGGCGCGTCGGCCAGCAGGGCGTTCAGTTCGGTCTTGCGCGCCTCCAGCGTGTCCATCTCAGCCTTCATGCTCTCATGAAACATGCCAGCCTTGATCGCCTCGATGATGCCGCGGATCTGCTTCTCGATCTTTACCAGTTCCGCCTTCCAGGCATCGCCGCTGGAGCGGCGTTCCCGGTTCAGCCGGTTGGTCTCCTCGGCATAAGCGCGCATCGCCTCCTCAACGATCTCAGGTGCCATCATGCGGTCCTTCAGACCGGAGAGCACGCGGGCTTCCAGTTCCTCACGCGGGATCGTGCGGCTGTTTGAACAGGCACCCTTGCTGATGTGGTTCGAGCAGGCGAACCGATCAGCGCCGCGAAGCGAGTAGGGGCCTCCGCAGCAGCCGCAAAACACGAGGCCGGACAGAAGGGACTTCGGCCGACGAGTGCCGTTCAGGCGGTTCTTCTTGTGGTGCTTGCGCACGGCTTCGGTGACGTTGGCAAACTTCTCGGCGATCTCGTCCTGCCGGACACGAACGGACTGCCAGAGTTCGTCATCGACAATGCGCAGCTCCGGGACATCCTTGATGATCCAATCGGATTCCGGGTTCAGGCGTGACACCCGCTTTCCGGTCGATGGATCTTTGATATAACGAAGCCGGTTCCAGATCAGACGACCGATATAGAGTTCATTGTTGACCAGCCCCGTGCCGCGCTTCACATGGCCGCGGATGGTGGTGTCGCTCCAGAGCTTGCCAGCCGGACCCGGGACACCCTCCTCATTCAAGGTGCGGGCGATTGTGCGCGGACCCACGCCGGCGGCAAACTCGCGGAAAATGCGCCGGACAACATTCGCCTCGGCTTCGTTGATCTCCCGATCCCCGCGAATGGGATCACCGCGCGCATCGAGCTGTTTGACGACATTGTAGCCAAAGCACAGGCCGCCACCCGATTTGCCGTCCTCGACGCGGCCTCGAATGCCGCGATGGGTTTTGGCAGCGAGGTCTTTCAGGAACAGCGCGTTCATCGTGCCCTTGAGGCCGACATGCAACTCGCTGATCTCGCCCTCGGACAGCGTGACAATCGGAACGCCAGCAAATTTGAGGTGCTTGTAGAAGGTGGCGACGTCAGCCTGGTCACGACTGATGCGATCCAGTGCCTCTGCCAGCACAACGTCGAACTGTCCTGCCTGTGCGTCCTGCAGGAGTGCCTGAATGCCGGGGCGGAGGATCATGCTCGCGCCTGAGATGCCAGCATCCTTGTAGGTGCCGACGATCTTCCACTTCTCGCGCTTCGCCTGTTCGCGGCAGATGCGGAGCTGGTCCTCGATCGAAGCTTCGCGCTGATGGTCGGAAGAATATCGGGCATAGAGCGCAACGCGGGTCATATCGGCAGTCCTTTCAAGCTCCGTGTGAGGGGGCGAGTTAATTCTGTTCAGGTTCGGAGGCGGCTTCGACGGCTTTGCCGCTGCGCTGCGCCGCTGCCAGCAACTCGTCATATTGGGCGGCCGACATCAGCACAAACTCGCGCCGGCCATGTCGCGTGATCTCTACCGGCTCACGATGAGACTCGTTCAGATACTGTCCGAACTTGCGCTGGAATTCGAGGGATGTTGTGGTTGGCATCGCAGACTCCAGGAGAATAGGTCTGCTTATAAAATACGTGTTACACGTATAAATGCAAGAGGAATTGCAAATCAACTACGAAGGTGGTGTTGAGCTTTGCGTTCCGCTGCCAGCTTCCGCTCGAACTGCTCGCGGGCGATCTGGCGACCGATCAGGCGAGCCAGCGACATCAAGGCAGCGTCTTTGCGCGCGGGATCATTCCGGTCCGTTTCCGGTCCGGTCGAGGCTGTAACCTCGATGCTGATCCTGTTTCGCTTGACCGCCATCGTCTCCAAAATCCCATCCCCGGAAAGGGGCTGGGGCAATGGAACCGCGGAATGTCAGCGTAGGGAAGGTCTCGGGAAACGCTGTGCGGCGAATGGGATGCTTTGGCGTAGAAAAGGGACGGGTCGGTTGGTGGCGATGTACTCCACTATCGCTCTGTTAGTCGGTTCGGGGCATTATTTGTGCTAGTTCATCGGTGGGACTCGTCTTGTAAGCATCGCAAAGATGGAAAAGCTGCAGTCCGACCGACTTCCGCAGCGTCGCTAGCGCATCTCTAAACCGCAACCAACTGGGGTTTCCGCTGTCGCAACGTAGCGTCACCAAGTCGATTTCCTCGACTTGAACGAAGAACGTCAGGATCGTTTTCGTCAATGATTGGAGTACCTGATCCAGTTCGCTACCTTGGGGTAGCCCCCTTCGTAAATCAAGTAACCTGAACCGCAGACGGTCCAGCGATTGGCGAACCCGGTCGGGAAACTCTGCGTCAAACGACTCCCAGAGTGCGCGATGGTCCTCAAATTCTGAGACTATGTCCTTCGCAAGCTGGGGCGCCTGTTGCCGTGTCTGCAAAAGCACGAGGCTTTGCGCATAGCCTTTCGTGCGAACCTCCGCGATCAGCGCCTCATGGTCACGTTTCCACTGACGGAGAAGTTCGGGCTTGTGAGGCGAAGCATCTTTATCAACGATGTCACCGCATTCCCTACAAAGCCACAAGCCGTTTGAGATGTGCTTGCGCTGTTCAGGAGTTTGGTTCTTATCGTAGCGCGGCCCGTTGCTTGCGGCGGCCCTTATGTGAGCGGCATGACCGGTTCTCAGGCTCTTCGCCTGATCCGAATGTGGCCCCGCAGTCAACTTCAGGCAGTCAGGATTCGAACAGAAGTACGCAGCTCGTTCTGCAAGTGTTTGTTTGGTTCTGGGTGAGAACTCATCTCGCGCGCCCATAGTCTTCTCCTTCGGCCGCTCCGTGGCAGCTAGTTTTCTTTAGGGCTCTCTCCACCGCTCTCCGCAGCGCATCAATGGTGTATCGGGCCAAGTTACCTTGAGCCGACTATTAACGCTCGTTATTGTCGTCTTCGTAGTCGGACCAATCGTCAGCGGGAGCATAGTATTCTGCTGCATCGTAGGTCTGAGTCTTCTTGTATCGATCGCTGAGCCCCACTGCGGCGAGTTTGGAGAGGCCAGCAATCTTGAGGCCGCAGGCTACGCATTCAAAATGCGTCGGGAGATACTCCTGTGTCTCGATGATTTCGTCGTCGTCGAGCTTCTGCGTTGGGGCCGAAACCGGCTCTCCCAGCACAAGTGCGGTCGACGCACATGACGGACAGTCGACTCTATGACCGCTTTGACGGGTGGCCCACACTGACGCCTGCGTTTGCAGCGTCGCGCGCTCGTGTTCTGGCTTGGCGTTCCAGACCTTCTTGTGCGCCTCAACGTCCCCCCTCACGGCTTTCGCACTCTCATCTGCAGCTGCATCGATCAGCTTCCTAGCAACCTCCGCTTCGTCTTCGCCAAGAAGCTCATCGAGTGGGATGCCCATTGACGTCAGAAGGATTTGGCAAGTCTGATAGAATCTTGGTTGCCAGGTCGATCCCCTAATTCCCTCGAATGCGAGTTCGCCAGTATGAAGCTCGGCATTGCGCTTGCCGGTATGCACGACACCGAAGCTCTCATGCTCCTTGGTGAACTCCGGCAGTATCCCTGAAAGGCGTTTGAACACCTCGCTGATTGCGATGGATCTCGGCGAGAACCTCTCTTCGAACGGAGTGAAGCCAAGCGAAAAATAGAGATTCGACCCATTTTTATCGGCTTCTGCAAGCAGCGCGGGGCTTACATTTGCCAGAGCGGCGCGGGCAAGAAATTCTAGAGCGAGGCTCGACCAGAGGGCGTATTCCCATTTATCGCTGTCATATTCATCCATGTTCTGGATGTAGCGCACAGCCTTCGCGTAGAGTGCCTCCGGGTCGAAGGTTGCCGGCGTTGCGCCCGGCTTGATTGTCGTCTTCATTTTAGCCCTCCCAAATATACCCTCTCAATAGAACGATCCTCTCGTCCTGGCGGTATCGGCGAACGGGCATGCAGCATGCGCCAGTTGTCGATTATCAGGGTATCCCCCGGACGAATGAGGGCAATCGACAAAGGGTCACGTTTCGCAAGCCAATCACGAATCTGGGCGTCGGCGGTGTCGCCAACTTTGCTCGCTGGCCGAAGAAATATTTCATCCCATCGTAGGAGGTCCGTGCCATCTGACGTACGTTCGAGCAGGCGAAGAAGCACAAGGGCTCCATGGCGGGGCCGGCGTGGCTTGAAGACTGCGCGTGCGAGAGTGTCTCGAGAAACGGAGTTGACGAGCTCGCGGCCATCGATCAGCAATGTGGGAACGTCATCATATCCAATCAGGCATCGTAGGAGTAAGTAGCGCGGTGGTGTCCGCCAATGGGCAAGATCGGTATGAAACGGAAAACGGCCCAGACCAAAGTTCCCGCTATATGTATTCGGAGCCGATTCTTCGCGAGGAATTAAAGTTTGGACAAGACCGCCTTCCCAAGGCGTGAGTGGATCACCGAGTTCGTTAGCGACTTCGACGATGTCAGCATTAGGGCGATGCTGAGAGATTAGGGCGTAGCCGCTTTCGGTAATTTTTTGTCTCAGATCGAACCCCATCATTTCTCAGTCATTCAAGTTGCCTTCTGGGCTATCGGCAGGGCGCCGACTCGATATCGAGCGACGGCATGATGTAGATTGCCCCGCGATCCATGCTGTCGAGGAAATGCGTCTTGCTTGAAATCGCGGGCCACTCGTACGTTTGATCATGTGAGACAACGGGCTCTGGTTGTGACGATAGTCTCCATGTGCTTCTTGAAGTGGGCTCAGAATTGCTCTCATGTTACGACCGGATCAGGAGGCAGGGCTACGAGATTGTTCTCACCAAACAGCTCTGTGAGCTTTGCCATCGCTGCGGGACTAACGAGTTGCGTGAACAGCAAAGCTAGGCGCACCTTGGGGCGTGAACATGCAACATAGAACAAATTCCGATTGTTCTCGAAGAAATCCTGTTTGTCAGCAGGAGGCGCTGCATCCATCCATTCTAGGGTCTGTACAAAGTTGTATTTGTTCCAGCCACGTCCCACGATCACCATAACATTCTCGAACTCCGCGCCCTTCACGCCGTGCTTCGTAGCAAATGGCGTGTGCCCGTCGATGAAACGATCCAACGCTATCAATTCCGTATAGTGAACCGTCCGTAGCTTTCTAAGCTGTGTAATCCGGCGGGGTTCCCCTTCTACGGGTTCATCTCCGACCTCAGCGAGCTTCGCTTCGCGTTGTTCCACAGCGGCAGGCAGCCGCATGTGCGGCTGGGCGGCGATGAAGTCGATTATCTCGCCAATCGTTCCAGTCTGCCGCAACGCAATGAGGACGTTCATGCCATTGGTCCAGGCGATCTTGTCTTCATGACAACGGATGCGCGGCATGCCCGACCCGAACGCCTCGAACATTTCCCCATACCGGTTGGCCTCGAACGCAGCGCAGGCGGGTTCAAGCTGGTCCGCAAGAAACTTGATGTGAGGATCATCCTTCTTCAACCAAGGATCGTTGAACTGGCCATAGATGCTCCGAATGTTCTCGTATCCTTGCTCCCGAGCAAGTATACTGTGGCTGAGCATCAGTATTTTTGTTTTCTCTACCGATAGATCCCAGCCCTCGGCTGCCAGCCGATCCTTCATATGCTGAAAGTAAGCACGAGCTGCCTCGGGACTGGTATCATCTTTCCAGTGGCCGCCTCCCTGTCCGGTTCGTCGCTGCCCCGGCCAGTTGTTTGTATGAAATACACGGGTCTCACCCTGTGCAGCGGGATCGCTAACCATCTGCGGCAAGTCTGGACGCATACGGTTGAGGACCTGCACAATCGGATCAACGGACCGGAAGTTCGCTTGCTTGTCTATAACCTCCAGTGCCTGGTGTTCCACCAGCCCACATCCCTCGCCGTAAATCTTCTGCCAGTGGTCTCCGAAAAGACCGATCAAGGGGCCTTCACCTCGATCAAGAAACCACTCTTTCAACGCATCAACGAAACCGGCATCCGTGTCCTGATATTCGTCGATAAGCAGAATGGGATATCGTGAAGTCAGAACCCGACGAAATTTGGGGCGACTCATCGCCTGAATCATCAGCGACAATACATCTTCATGGCGAAGTGACACCTGATCGTCTGTCACGCCGGGGTAGCCAAGTTCATAATGAATACGACGATGACCGACGCCGCCGGTTTCCGCAAGCCGCTCCTCCCATGTCGGCAACCCGGGAACCAGTTCACGCAGTGTAGGCTGAAAATCCTGAAGGACTGACCAGCAAAAACCGTGCACGGTTTCGGGTCTCACCGCAGGGTGCGCGTTCGTTCTGGCAATGATCTCGTCCTTGGCGACGTTGGTGTAGGTGATGCAGCCGATCTGTTGGCGCTGCCGCAGCAACGCGGAGCCTTGCTTTTCAATCAATCTGCGAAGTGCTCTCTCAAGAGAATAGGTTTTCCCAGCTCCGGCGCCCGCCTCTAGACGAAAGCTGCGTCCTTCATCCAGGCAAGCGAACATGCGTTCCAGAGCAATGCGACCAGCGGCATCTGCGGGGCTTTCTTGTCCCTCAGCCATGTTCGCCTCCCTGGATGGGGGCGATCTCGACCCCGGCAGCTTCGGCGAGGATTTCGACCGCTACGGCCACTGGGGGAGGCACAGGGGCCGGATTACCCTGTGCCAACCATCTCAAACCTTCAGAGATGTAACGGGGAACAATCCACTCGGTGTTTGTGATCGCGTATTGCAGAGCAAAGGCGGACTTTTTTTGTTCCGCAGCGAGTTCATACGCCGCCGTTGCAACATCTTCCTCTCCAAGCGCGAAAAGGCCAGGGTTCGCGATTATGAACGCATCTTCGAAGCTCCGTCCGCACGCTCCACCATCCTGCTCTGGAATCTGGTACGCGATGCGCCTGCCATTTGTAATCTTCTCGTCTGGTGTTTTGATGAGCAAGGCAGCCGGAGATATATCGGCGCCATACAATGCCTTTAGACAACCGTTACTCGTGAATTGCCCTTGGGCGACAGGTACGGCCTCGCGCTTGTTGTTTGCATTGGGACGAACCGCATCTATGTCCGTAATAATCAATGTGCGGAGTTCGAGGAACGTCAGCAAATCGAAGAAGCGGTGAGCATAGGCTCCGCCTACTTCCATGACGGTGAGGTATTGACTGCCGAGCTGCGGTGCTCCAGGTGCCGCATTGTCCGTTTTTCGAATCATTGTCGGAAGGAGGAGGCGTTCCGACGTTCCCTCGATCAGGACGGCCTTATCGGCAAAGAACAGATCGCAACGGGTGAGAGTCAGATACTGATGTAGAAACTCCCGATCAGGCTCGGGCGCAGTTCCCATGCCCCGGCGAAGGTCTTTGATGATGGTCCGCCGGACGCCATTTTCGTCCGCTTTCGACAGGAAATAGCGCATGGATTCAAAGCGGGCCTCGTTAGCCATGTGCGGCGAATGCGTCGTAACGACAAACTGGACGGGCCAAGGGTGATTATCGTTCAATTGAGTGACGAAAGCATTCGTGATCTGATCAAGTTGCCGAATGAATACCTCCTGCATCTGGGGATGAAGGTGCGCTTCCGGCTCTTCGATGAATATTAGATGCACTCCAGCCGCCGTCGGTGTTGCCTGATACTCACGAAAGAAGCGCAAGAGTTGCAGCAGCATGAAGACGAGATTACGCACGCCGAGACCATTGTAGGTTTCTGGAAGTGTTATCCCGTTCTTCCCGACATAACGGACCTTGGTGTGATCGCTTAGCAACCTCTCAACGTCAAAGCTCGTCTCAGTGATGAGTCCTGGATCAGCCAGTCCGGGGTAGCCGAACAGTTCGAAGGTGGGCAGCAGCGATGTAAGCTTGACATTGAAGTCGCTGTGCAGATCGCTTTGAATGTCTTCGACAGCGCTTTTCAACTGTTCGGCGGTAGTCCGTTTTTCAGGGTCGGTCGGATCGCTTAGTGCCGACTGAAAAAGTATTTCTACGACTTTTCCGAGAACATCTCGTTCGCGTTTCGTGTCGTCACCCAATCCACGTTGCGCATTGATGAAGCCGCCTTGTATTATAGCAGTGAGCACTTTCGTTTCGAGCGGCTTCCTATTCGTGGGATCGTTAGGATCAATCGCTTCTAAAATCGATATGTAGGTGGCAGAAACCCGCGCTCCCAGAGCACGGAAAAGCGCACTTCTGGCATTCTCTGCATCTTCTTCTGGTGCAGGGAGATCGGCGAAGAGAAATGTAGTTGCGTCGGGTCGAGGGCCAAAAGTCAGGACAAGACGCCCATATGTACAATCTGGATTTAGGTCGATGATGCAGTCGCCCAAAGCTCCAAGGTCCGGCATGTCAACGTCGTACGAAACATCAATTATTATACGAATGACGGGAAGTGTATCCAGTACGTCTGAAACCTCCGCTCCGGCGCTGAACGCCTCAAATGCGTTCCAGAACTTCTCGTGACAGCCGAGAGAAAAATCTTCGAGACGGAAGGTGAGTGTCTTTTCTGAGAGGAGTCGGCGGAAAAGCTCTGCAATCGATGTTTTGCCGCTATTGTTTCGTCCCACGATCAGCGTGGTTCTATCTTCGAACCCAATCTCGACGTCCTGCAGCAATCGGAAGTTTTCAATCTTCACATTGTGTAGCTTCAATTTTCACGCCCCCAAATATAATGCCATCGTCTAGTCGTTAGTTCTGTAATTATACATCGCGAGATGTCCGATTCGGATCGGCGCAACGAGTATTTTTGCATGGCCCTAACTGCTTATGAAGCCGCGATTTTTCATTTCCTTTCTATTTCTCTCAAATATTGCGCGGGCCGCCTGCAGGATCATCACTAAACTACTCTCGTCAGAAGAATATCTGCCCGAGGAGGAATGCCGTTTTCCTTATAATGGATCATGGCATAAGTGATGATCTCCCAATCCTTTCTTTGTTGGACTTGAGCCAAATCGACTTGCCAGATTTCCACTCTGCGGTCTGTGGCGGTATAGTGCCATGTCGTTGGTGGCGTGTGCTTCCGTCCTGGATAAAGAAGTATGACGCGGCTGGCGTTGTAGACCGCCCCATAGGACGCGAGTTGGTAAAGATCGGCTTGGCTCACATTTGGCGTAGAGCCGGGCTGTTTGCCGAGATCCTTCCATTTCGTATCAATGACCAGTGGACCTTCAGGCGTGTCAATGACGATGTCGGGGATTAGAGGGTAGGCGCCATGTTGCAACAGGGTGTGCTGTCGACGCTGAATCGACACTGATCCGGGCGGAAGAACCCGTTGCAGCCAGCGGGCAACATACCGTTCAAACAGCATGTTCATCGGAAAGAGCAACGAAATGCCCGTGCCGTGTCCGGAACTCGTGTTTTGCCACTCTGCGTCCATCAGCATGCGCGCAAGCATTTGGGCCTGACGAAACCGCTCATTCATCCGGTTCCAGACGATCCGCTCCCTCAGGGGGGCGGGGCTGGTGGGGATGTCGGCGAAGCGGGCTGTCAGATTAGCGATCCGGCGACGCAGAGGCTCGGAGCGCACAAAGGGGATGATGCGCAACAGGCTGGCCTTGAACAGCCGGTTGAGCGGCGTGTTCTCGGAAAACTCGTCAAACCGGCAATGCAGGCGGGAAGGATCAACCGAACGGTGAACGATCTGCTGCCGCACATCGAGCGCTCCCCGCAGCTTAGGCAAAACATCCTCCTCTGGCACATAGTCGCGCGTCAGACCGGATTTCGCTTGTTCTGCAAGGCGTGTCACAAACAGATTGATAAAGGCTTCGAGAAGATCGCTCTCCTGTGCGCCCATCTGCGCGATCTGCCCTTCTGAAAGCGGTATGTCGAAGGCCACCGCAATCATCCGCACAAGGGTTGCTCGCAATGCACCGTCCTCATCGGTGAGCTTGGGCAGTATTTCCAAACTTATCCCTGGAACGGAAATAATGCCGCAAACCTGCTTGGTTTCCAGCTGCCGAAAGCCGCGCGCCAGTACGCCGTTCTCAGCCACGCCAAGCCTGCGGGCAGCCGTGATAGCGGCAAGATGCAGTTGCTCGGCTTGTCCTTCGCTGATTCCGTCGGGGCCAATGGGCAGAGAGGACCATTCCGGCAGAGAGTAATGGCTTTTCTGCTTGGGCATTATTCCCGTCCCAGAAGAGCCATGTAAGCTGCTTCAGGATATCCGCCTTCTTCCCGAAAAACATCGGAATAGCGATACCGATCCTCAGCAAATCCTTCAGCCCCCTTGGGAACCGGAATAGGGGATCGATTCAGGAAGCCGTCGCCGCCACCCAGAACAATGCGAACCCGTTCAATGTCGTCATGGAAATACTCACGCAGCAGCGGGATGACCTTGAACGCCATGATCCGATCGAGGTCGGCTTTCGTCTTGACGCCCATAAACCAGGCGTGGCCGATCTGGGCATCCTCTCCCAGAAAATAGACAAGGCGCAGATTGAGGTTGTCCAGAATGGCTGCAAGATCGAGCGCACTATCGTCGAGCTCGATGCCTGCGAGTTCTGCGGAATCGGGTGGCAGTTCCTCAAACACGAAACGCCGCCGCAGTGCTGTATCCAGCAGCGAGATGGATCTGTCGGCCGTGTTCATCGTGCCAAGGATGTACAGATTGGCCGGAAGAGAGAATGCGGTCTTGGAATAAGGAAGTGTGACGGTGATCGCCGCAGGCGCTCCCCGTCTCTTGTCTGCCTCCAGAAGCGTGATAAGTTCGCCCAGAACCTTCGAGATATTGGCGCGATTGATCTCGTCAATGATGAGGACATGGTTGCCGGCCTGCTTCGACGCCCGCTCTGCAATCACTTTCAGAACGCCTCCTTCCGGTTCGAGCGTGAAGCCTGCCCCTGATGCCATCGGCTTGGGTCGCAGTCCCTCGACGAAATCTTCGTAGGTATAGCTTTGGTGGAAGGTGACGAAGCCGATGCGCCCGTCCTTGACCAGTTGCTCATAGGACGCGCGCACTGCACCCGGATCGGACGCCACCTGGCCTAGACATATCTCGACGGCGCGTTGTGCGGTACTGAATGTCTTGCCCGTACCCGGAGGGCCGTAGAAGATCGTATTCAGTTCAAAACCGGATGGAGCTGGCACGATGGCTTCTTCATCCAGCTTATCTGTCGAGTGCGCCTTCTTTTCTTTCGGCTTCTGCCAGACAGGCCTGAAGTCACCCTCGTAGAAATCGACGTGTGAACCATGCTTGGCTTCAAGGCTCTTGCGCAAAGTCAGAAGTGCGTCATCGAGCTTGGCTATGCTCATAGCACCGACATCGGCTGCGGTTATGGCCCCGAAGCCAGCCAGAATATCCCGTTTATGCTGGCCGGCGCTGATGCGCTCGAAGCTGTCAGGAAAAAGCAGGAAGGGCAGGATATGGCGCAACTGCCGATTTTCGCCGTTCACCTGTATCTCGAACCAACTGGCAAATGCGCCGCCGTCCCCAAGCAGGCGTCGACGTTCATCAACAGGCCTGGATTTGAGATCCTGCATGGCGGTAATCAACAGAACGAGCTCGCGCCATTTATTGTTGTTATATCCTTGGCCAGCCCGGCCCACACCGTAAAGGACCTGTTCGGTCAGGGCCGCCACATCTTGCGGCAAGTCCTGGCCTGACCAGGACCAAACCTCGCGGACTTTCCGATCCTTGGTCGGGGGAGAGACATCGCCACGCTGGAAGGCATAAAGTAGCCAGATCAGCTCGGCCATCAGGCAGTGCGCTTCAGCGGTTGCGTCAGACAGCTGGACTTTCAGCTTTTCAAAGAACTTGCCTTCGCCTTCATCGAGGTTCTGGACGTAGGTACGTTGCAAATCTGCAAAGTGTTCAGCGGTCCAGAGTGAGCGTCCAGGTGAAAGCAGGGAACCATCGCCGATCAGACAATCAGTGCGAAGGCGATCCATCGTCTCGTAAAGCGGAGAAAGATCAGCATCTGGGTTATAACGGGCCACGAAAATTCCTCGGAAATACTTAGATATGCAATATTCGTCTTCCGACTGGCGCGAGTCGGTCCAGCTTGCATAAGAAACCAGCAAAGCTCTTTTTGTCCAGTATACAGAGGCATTTGGGGGAAAGCCTTCCCCCTGGTCGGCACTGGCGTTGCCGACGCACCCCCATCAGCGGGGAGACCCCGCAACGCCCCCGAGAGTGAGAGTGCGGACGGGGTTTCCGTGACGGGTTGAGGGCTGGAAGAGAGGCTTCCGGCGCCCGTCACGGAGATCATCCCGATGGCCAGACATGATCGCAGCCCCGCTGACGGTGGCGCGCGCAGCAACCTTTACGACGACATCACCAACAAGATCATCGCCGAGCTGGAGCAAGGGCGTCTACCCTGGGTCCAGCCCTGGGGTGCGGCGCCCGATACCGCCCCGCTGGGCCTGCCGAGAAATGCGTCAACCGGCCGGTCTTATTCCGGCATCAATATTCTTATCCTCTGGGGCGCTGTCATCCAGCACGGCTTTCCCGGTCAGTCGTGGCTGACGTTCCGTCAGGCGCTTTCGCTGGGTGGCAATGTCCGGAAGGGCGAACGCGGCACCACTGTCGTTTATGCCGACCGTTTCACCCCCGAGGACGAAAAGCGCCGTGCCCGCGATAAAGGTGAGGACGCGCATGCCATTCCGTTCCTGAAGCGGTTCACGGTCTTTAACGCCGCACAATGCGATGGTCTGCCTGATGACATCACGGCAGTCGCGCCGCCACCGCCGCCGGGCCTGATCGAACCTCGGGTCGAGGCGTTGATCCGGGCCACCGGCATCGAGTTCCGTATCGGTGGTAATCGCGCCTTCTATATGCCGTCGCTCGACTATGTGCAGGTGCCGCCTCCGCAAGCCTATTTCGAGCCGATCAACTGGCACCGGACGGCCCTGCACGAGCTGGG
>NZ_JTLA01000166.1:0-6223 GCF_000799055.1 Ensifer sp. ZNC0028 | reverse complement strand
GCAGCCGCCGACATCGGCGGGCTTGACCCGGCCCGCCTGCAGATCCTTCAGGTAAGGCTTGTTCGGGTCCAGTCCACCGAGCGCGCCGTCATAGGTCGCACGGTCGATCTTGAGCATGCGGCCGCTTGCGGTGAAGCTCACCATCTGCTTCTTGTTCACATAGGCCGAGGCGACGTTGAGCCGGCAAAAGAACGTCCTCTCGCCATTGCCGACAACCCAGCCCCAGGCGCCGGATTTCCCTCTGGCGAGCTTTCCGGTGGTGTAGCCCTGCTTGGTGAGCGCCGAATAGCTTTCCGCCTGCGAGATGCCGGGAACGAAGGCCAGGCCGATCACGGCGGCGGCCGCCAGGCGTTTCAACGAAATATGCATTGGATTTCAACCTCTTAAGCAAAAGTGAAAAATCCGAATACGACGCCGCATCCGGATGATGCAGCCCTAGAACGAGGACGTGATTAACGCGCCCACGAGGCGCGCAGGCACTCGGAAGCAAGTGCCGGTCACCCCTCGATCTGCCGAAGGGCTCTCGGTTTGTGCTGCAAGCCGGCGACGTCACCCCAGTCGGTCGAACGCGAGAACTCGGTCGTATGCAAACGTTTGCCGAATGCAATCGTTTGCATGCGACGGCGACATCTATCGACGGCTGGCGGCGGACAGTCTCGATAGGTCGCGCGCCCGATGGTCCGCCTGGAAAACGATTGTAGAAGCCGCGAGAGGAGCTGAGACTTGCCTTGCTGGACGGACGACGAGGCCCCTCATGTGCCGGCGCCAGAGGCAGCGTGGCGTTTTTCTGCGCCCAAAGGCGGGGGATGGTGCGTATGTGCCGCTTGGCCTCGATCATGAGCCAATGCACAGAGGGCTTCGCCGAACCGGCGTTGCCTTCCTCACTGCCTTGCATGAGGCCCTGAAACGCAAAAAGCCCCGGACGAACCGGGGCTTTTTCGTTGGGTCTTGATCGAACCGGCTTAAACCGGAAATCGATCAATGTTCCTTGTTGGCGTAGACCGACTTCTTGGTGAGGTACACCAGGCCGGTGAAGATCAGCAGGAACACCATGACCATGAAGCCGGTGCGCTTGCGCTCTTCGAGGTGCGGCTCGGCGGCCCACATCAGGAACGCCGAAACGTCCTTGGCGTACTGGTCTACCGTCTGCGGCGTGCCGTCGTCATAGGTGACCTGGTCGGCGGAGATCGGCTGAGCCATCGCCAGCGCGGCAGCGTTGGCGAAGTACGGATTGTAGTGCGTGCCTTCAGCCACTTCGACGCCCTGCGGCGGATCCTGGTAGCCGGTCAGCAGCGCGTGGATGTAGTCCGGGCCACCTTCCTGGTAGGGCCAGAACATGTCGAAGATGAACTGCGGGAAGCCGCGCTCGATGCCGCGTGCCTTGGCGATCAGCGAGAAGTCCGGCGGAGCTGCACCGTTGTTCGATGCGGCAGCCGCTTCCTTGTTCGCGTAAGGCGACGGGAAGTGGTCGGAGGCGACAGCCTTGCGGGTGTACATCTCGCCGTCGGCGTTCGGGCCGTCCTGGACTTCGTAGTTCGCCGCGAAAGCCTTTACCTGTGCATCCGAGTAGCCCAGGCCTTCCAGCGTGCGGAAGGCAACCAGGTTCATCGAGTGGCAGGCAGAACAGACTTCGGTGTAGACCTTCAGGCCGCGCTGCAGCTGGCCCTTGTCGTAGTGACCGAAGGGACCGGCAAAGCTCCAGTCCTGCTGTTCCGGCTTGTGGATCGGATAGTGGGGCGTACCGCCGCCATGCTCCTCGCCGCCCTTCGCCTCTTCGGCAACAGCCGCACCGAGACCGAGACCAGCGACGACAGCGAGTGACAGAATGCCTGTAACAAGCTTTTTCATTGTTGTGGGTTCCTTATCAATCGCTGTTCTGATCAGGCGCGCGCGGCGGCCGGCTGCGCCTTGGCATTCTGCTTTTCCAGCACCGCTTCGGTGATGGAATTCGGAATGCGCTTCGGCGTTTCGATCAGGCCGAGAACCGGCATGATGACGAGGAAGAAGCCGAAGTAGTACAGCGTGCCGATCTGCGACATCACGACGTACAGGCCTTCTGCCGGACGCGAGCCGAGCCAGCCGAGCAGGATGGCGTTGACCACGAAGACCCAGAAGAACAACTTGTACCACGGACGGTAGACGGCCGAGCGGACCTTCGACGTGTCGAGCCAGGGCAGGAAGAACAGGATGATGATCGAGCCGAACATCACCAGAACGCCGCCGAGCTTGGAGTCGATCGGGCCGACATTGAAGGTGATAGCGCGCAGCATCGCGTAGAACGGCAGATAGTACCATTCCGGAACGATGTGAGCAGGCGTCTTCAGCGCGTCAGCCGGAATGTAGTTGTCCGGATGGCCGAGGAAGTTCGGCTGGTAGAAGACGAACCAGGCATAGATGATCAGGAAGACGGAAACGCCGAGTGCATCCTTCAGCGTCGCATAGGGCGTGAAGGGAACGGTATCGGTCTTGGACTTGACTTCAACGCCGGTCGGGTTGGTCTGACCCGTTACGTGCAGGGCCCAGATGTGCAGGACGACGACGCCGGCGATCATGAAGGGCAGCAGGTAGTGCAGCGAGAAGAAGCGGTTCAGCGTCGGCTGGTCAACGGCGAAGCCGCCGAGCAGGAACTGCTGGATCCACTCACCCACCAGCGGGAAGGCGGTGAAGAAGCCGGTGATAACGGTCGCGCCCCAGAAGGACATCTGACCCCAGGGCAGAACGTAGCCCATGAAGCCGGTCGCCATCATCAGGAGGTAGATGACCACGCCGAGGATCCAGAGGATTTCGCGCGGAGCCTTGTACGAGCCGTAGTAGAGACCACGGGCGATGTGCAGGTAGACGGCGATGAAGAAGAACGACGCGCCGTTGGCGTGCATGTAGCGCAGCAGCCAGCCGTGGTTGACGTCGCGCATGATCTTTTCGACCGAGTTGAACGCAACGGCGGTGTCGGCGGCATAATGCATGGCCAGCACGATACCGGTCAGGATCTGGACGATCAGCATGACCGAGAGCATGGCACCGAAGGTGTAGGCGTAGTTCAGGTTCCGGGGAACCGGATAGCTGATGAAGCTATCGTGGATCAGACGCGGCAACGGCAGACGGGAATCAACCCATTTCTCAATGCCAGTCGTCGGCGTGTAGGTTGAATGTTCAGCACTCATTATCAGTAGTCCCCTCAACCGATCTTGATAACTGTGTCGGATACGAACGAGAAGGTCGGCACGTGAAGGTTCTCCGGCGCCGGACCCTTACGGATGCGGCCGGCCGTATCGTAGTGCGAACCGTGGCAGGGACAGAACCAGCCACCGAAATCACCGGCCTGGCCAAGCGGCACGCAGCCCAGATGGGTGCAGGAACCGATCATGACGATCCAGTTTTCCTTGCCTTCGCCGGCGGAACGATCGAGGTCGCTCGCGGTCGCATCGGCCGGAAGGTTGGCGTTGCGCGCAACCTGGTCCTTAAGCTCGTCGAGCTGGACGGCCTTTGCCTCCTCGACTTCCTTCTCCGTACGGTTGCGGATGAAGATCGGCTTGCCGCGCCATTTCGCGGTCAGCGACATACCGGGCTGCAGGCTCGATACGTCAACCTCGATCGAGGCGAGCGCGAGCGTTGATGCATCCGGACGCATCTGGTCGATGAACGGCCAGGCGACGGCGCCAGCGCCAACGACGCCTGCCATACCGGTAGCCAGATAAAGGAAGTCGCGGCGACTGGGCTCGCCCAAGGCCTCGCTTGAAGTGTCGTGTTCGCTCACGGCTAAACCATCCTCTCACGCAATATTGCGGAAACCGCATCCGCCCCCGGCGAAATTCCTGCCCCTTGCGGTTTGATCCAGGTCAAGGAACCACGCCCTATTCATAGTGCTCTCGCCCCGTCGCCCTGCAGTTGCAAATGCGACATCGGCACAGAATCCGAAAAGAATCGGCGCGCACACGGCACGCAGAATCCCCGTCAATCCGGCGCGTTCTATGCTTGATCGCAAATTATGTCCAGCCTTGACAAGGGGATGTGGGCAGATTGTCGCGGGGAAAAGCGCGGCCAATTGGCACAAGGACTTGACGGCCATCAGTTAGGCGGAATTTGCACCCGCCGGATGGGCCTGGAGGCGTCCGAAGAGCGCCCTACTCCGCCGCCTCTTCCCGGGCGAGAAATCCGCCGGACTGGCGTGACCAGAGGCCGGCGTAAAGCCCGCCGCGGGCAACAAGTTCGGCGTGCGTTCCCTGTTCGACGATCCGTCCCTTGTCCATCACCACCAGCCGGTCGAGTGCCGCGATCGTCGACAGCCGGTGAGCGATCGCGAGCACCGTCTTGCCCTGCATCAGGCGGTCGAGATTGGACTGGATCGCCGCTTCGACTTCGGAATCGAGCGCCGAGGTCGCCTCGTCGAGCACGAGGATCGGCGCATCCTTCAGCATCACCCGGGCGATCGCGATGCGCTGGCGCTGGCCGCCCGAAAGCTTGACGCCGCGCTCGCCGACATGGGCGTCGAGCCCCCTGTGGCCGCGCTGGTCCTGAAGGTCGGCGATGAAATCATAGGCTTCGGCTTTCCGTGCCGCGGCGATCAGCTGCTCCTCGTTCGCATCGGGGCGGCCGAAGAGGACGTTGTCGCGGATCGAGCGGTGCAGCAGCGAGGTATCCTGGCTGACCATGCCGACCTGGGCGCGCAGCGATTCCTGCCTTACGGTCGCGATATCCTGTCCGTCGATCAGGATGCGCCCGCTTTCAAGGTCGTAGAAGCGCAACAGCAGATTGACGAGCGTCGACTTGCCGGCGCCGGATCGGCCGACGATGCCCACCTTCTCGCCCGGACGGACGACGAGGGAAAAGTCGTCGATGACGCGCTCGCCCTTACCGTAGTGGAAGCGCACGTGTTCGAAGCGGATTTCCGGCTTGCTCACGGCAAGCTCCGTCGCGTCCGGCCGATCGACGAGACCGATCGACTGCGAAACCAGTTCGGCCGAGTTCTGGATCGTGCCGATGTTGCGCATGATCGAGTTGAACTGCGTCATCATGCGGCCGAGCAGCATGTTGAGCCGCAGCACCAGCGCCAGGGTGAAGGCGACTGCGCCGGAGCTGATCGAGCCCGCGAGCCAGAGATGGATGGCATAGACCGCGATCGCCGTGATCATCAGGCCGGAAAGCAGCGCCAGCGAAGCACGCACCGCCGTCAGCAGCCGCGTGAACGGGATGACAGCGCGCTGGAACCGGTCGAAGCCGCCGCGGATGTATCGGTCGTTCTCCTCGTCGCGGCCGAAGAGCTTCAGGGTCTGGATGTTGGAATAGGCATCGACCATGCGGCCGTTCAGCATCGATGCCATTTCGGCCGTGTCGCGGGCGTGCTTGCGGATACGCGGAACGAAGAAGCGCGCCAGCACCAGGAAGACGACGATCCAGAAGCCGACCATTGCCGCCAGACGCCAGTCGAGTTGCGCCACCAGCGCCATGGTCGACGCGGTGTAGATGACGATGAACCAGACGACCTGCAGCAGGGAGACGAGCAGGTCGCTCGTTGCCTGCGCCCCGGCCCAGACCTTGGTGACGATGCGGCCGGAAAAGTCGTTCTGGAAGAAGGTCAGCGACTGCCGGGCGACATGCACATAGGATTGCCAGCGCACCAGGTTCAAAAAGCCTGTCGTGATCGCCTGTTCTTCAACGAGTGCCGCCAGCGACACCGCGACGAAGCGGAAGACCATGACCGTCAGGAGCATGAACAGGAGTTCCGGCCCATTGGCGGCGATCAGGCCGCTCCAGCCGGCTTCTGGCTTCACGGTGTCGAGCAGATCGACGAGCCGGCCGACGAAATAGAAGAGCCCCGCCTCCAGCATGGCAACGAGGCCGCCGAGCACCGCCATGGCGATGAACGGTCCTTTGGCCTGGCTGGCATAGAACCAGGCAAAACCCCAGAGCGATTTCGGCGGCTGCAGGCGCTCGCGCGGTGCGAAGGGCTTGATCCAGTTCTCGAAGAGGCTGACGATGGCGCTGAGCATGGTTCCGATATAGGCGGTTCGGCGACAACAGCAATCGGTTTCGACACAATTGCAGATTACAAATGCGTAACGTCTAACAAAGAGGCCCGCCGCTCTTTCGAACGGCGGGCCTCGGGTTGCTTACTCCGCTGCCTCTTCCTTCTCGACATCGTCGGCGATGAAGCCGCCCGACTGGCGAGACCACAGATCGGCGTAGAGACCGCCATGGGCCACGAGCTCGGCATGCGAGCCGGTCT
>NZ_JTLA01000165.1:0-1447 GCF_000799055.1 Ensifer sp. ZNC0028 | reverse complement strand
CTTCGGCCAATGTCTTGCCTTCCTCGCGCGACAACAGCTTTCCGAGCTCGTCCTTGCGGGCAAGGATCTCGTCGGCGGTCTTCCTGAGGATCGCGTGGCGCTCGAGGATGCCCGAGCGCGACCAGGCCGGGAACGCCGCCTTCGCAGCCGCAATCGCCGCCCGTGCATCGTCGGCAGACGCACGGGCGTACTCTCCGACCACGTCGTTGGTGTTGGACGGGTTGATGTTGGCGACCCCGTCGCCGCCGACCCATTCGCCGGCAATCAGGTTCTGGTGCAATGTCATGGCGTGAGGCTCCTTCCGTCTCGCGCAATCCGGCGTTACGCGCCGGCGCTGCGATCAGAGTTGCTGGATGGCGACCGGCTCGTCGGCGGCGATGGCAAGGGCGTTGCGAAGCGGCAGGCCGAAGCCCGAAGCCTCGATCTCGAACACGTCGCCTTCCTCGGTGCGGATGCCGTCGCCAAAGGAGAGTGTCGCCGTGCCGAACATGTGCACGTGCACGTCGCCCGGCTGGCGGAACAGGCCATATTTGAAATGATGATGCTCAAGATTGGCGAAACTGTGCGACATGTTGGCTTCGCCCGACAGGAACGGCTTTTCCCACAGCACCTTGCCGCCACGCAGGATGCGCGACATGCCGCGGATATCCTCAGGGGCGACACCGATGCGGATTTCCGGACCGAAGCTCGCCTGGCGCAGCTTCGAGTGCGCCAGCCAAAGATAGTTGACCCGCTCGGTCTTGTGGTCGGAGAACTCGTTGGCAACGGCAAAACCGATCCGGAACGGTACGCCCTTCTCCGAGATCACATAGATGCCGGCCATTTCCGGTTCCTCGCCGCCATCCTCGGCGAAGGAAGGCGAAACGAGCGCCGACCCCGGCGCGACGGCGGACGTGCCGTTGCCCTTGTAGAACCATTCCGGCTGCACGCCGGTCTCGCCGGCCCTCGGCTTGCCGCCTTCGAGCCCCATGCGGAACATCTTCATCGAGTCCGTCAACGTTTCCTCGGCTGCCTCGCTTGTCTTCTTGTGCATCGCGTCGCGGGTCGCAGCCGAGCCCAAGTGCGTGAGCCCCGTGCCGGTCAGGTGCAAGTGCGCCGGATCCGGATGGGTGATCGGCGGCAAGAACCGGCCCTCCGCATAGGCCTTGTCGAGGTCGACGGCCGGGCCGAGGCCCTTGGCCTCGATCGTCTCCTTCAGGCTGCGCCCGGCATTGGCCGCTTCCATCGCCAGCGCATAAACGCTCGCCGCACCGTTGACCGTATGCGCCGCCTCGCCGGGCTGCCGCACCGCCACCGTGATCGATCCGTCTTCGTTCCTGATCTGCGAAATCAGCACGATGCTATCCTTCCTATCGTCTGGGGTCGCTGTGTTCGCCTTCTCGAGGCAAAAGCATCCCCGTGGGTGGCTCTCGCCACCCAATTCCGGCGGACCAATCCGCCGATCCTG
>NZ_JTLA01000164.1:0-25478 GCF_000799055.1 Ensifer sp. ZNC0028 | reverse complement strand
TCGCGGCAGCGGCCGGCGCGCCCGAGCCGGCGGCCACGCGCTTCGCGCTCGCTTCGGGCGTTCTTGTCGCGATGCTGCTCTTCTATCTTGCGCAGGTTCCGGCGCTCGGCCTCGTCGCAGCGCTCGTCGCATTCCTTGCCACCGTCAAGGGTTTTGCTCGGCTGGCAATACGCAAGATCGGCGGACAAACGGGCGACACGATCGGAGCCACGCAGCAACTGACCGAAATCGCCGTACTCGGTGCCCTTGCGCTGACGGTTTGAAACATCGATATATCAAGGGAAAACTGAGCACGCCCATGGAATCTCCCTGCATTCTCGTCTGTTCGATCGATGACAAGACCGGCTACTGTTTCGGCTGCGGCCGCACCCGCGACGAAGTCGGACGCTGGACGCTCTATACCGATGCCGAACGCCGGGCGATCATGAGCGCGTTGCCTCAGCGCCTCGAGACCGTCGAACGCAAGCCGCGGCGTGAAACCCGGCGCACGCGCATGGCGAGGGAACGCGGCGAAGCATGACCCGTCTTGCCATCCTGCTCTCGATCCTGGCCATCGGTCTCGTCCTGCTGATCGTCAACCACGACACTGGCCGCACCATGGGGCTTGCCAACGACCAGTTCGGACAACTGGTTTCGCTCGGCGCCATCGCCACGCTCATCGGCGCCGGTATCCTGCAAAGCCGCCACCGCTTCGGCGAAGGGTTGCGCCAGATCGCCATCTGGCTCTTCGTCGTTCTGGCGCTGGTCTCGGCCTATGTCTACCGCTTCGAGCTGCAGGGCTTCGGCAACCGCCTGCTCGCCGGCCTCGTCCCCGGCCGCGCCACCATCATCACCGACAGCGAAGGCCAGCAGGAAGTGGTGCTGCAGAAGATGCTGAACGGTCATTTCGAGACCACCGCGACGGTCGACGGCAAGGACATCAGCATGCTGGTCGATACCGGCGCCAGCAGCATCGCCCTCACCTATGAAGATGCGGAAAAGATCGGCCTCGACCCGGCCAACCTCAATTACATCGTCACCGTCATGACAGCCAATGGCCGGGCCCAGGCAGCCCCGGTGATGCTTCAGGAGATTTCGATCGGCCCGATCACGCGCCGCAACATCGGTGCGACCGTTGCAGCCGAAGGCAAGCTCGACCAGAGCCTGCTGGGCATGAGCTTCCTGTCGACGCTGGAGATGCTGCAGATGCGCACCGACGAGCTGCGCCTGCGCGACTGACCGCACATCCGGCCGGTCACTGCTCCGGCCCGATCAATCCTGGCAGAGGAGCCGCTCATGGATTTCATGCGACTGCTGAAGTCGATCGAAGAGCTGCTCTACGAGCTCGTCTGCTGGCTGCTGTTCTATCCGCTGACCCTGTGGCGCACGCTGCGCCACCCGCAGGCGATGATGCGCTATGCCGACGTCGAGCTTGGCGACGAGCTTCAGGACCAGTATTCGGATGCGCTGAGCCCACCGCTCTTTCTGCTGATCACGCTGCTTCTGGCACACGCGCTGGAGCTTGGCCTCGTCAGGCAGGCTGTTCCGTGGACCGCGACGTCGCTGCTTGCCTCGGACTCCAACCTGCTGATGTTTCGCGCCGTCGCCTTCAGCATTCTGCCCTTGCTGATGGCGGTGAAGCTCCTGCGCAGCAAGGGCGCGAAGCTGACGCGTGACACGCTGCGTCCGCCCTTCTTCAGCCAGTGCTATGTCACCGCACCCTTCGCTTTTGCCATCAGCCTCGGCGGCCAATTGCTGCTTGCCGGGCACAACGCCTTCACCTCCGTCGGCGTCGTCTTCGTGGTCGCCTCGATCGTCTGGTACATCGTTGCCGAAACGCGCTGGTTCATGGCCGACCTCGGGCTTTCCGCCGTGCGGTCGCTCCTCCACGTCCTGGTCACGATTCTTCAGGCGCTGCTTGCGATGGTCGCCGCCAGCACGATCATCGCCTATGCCAGCGGAGCCGTGCCAGCGCCGGCACCCTGACGACCGGTGGCCGTCAGTTTCGCAGGCGGTAGCCGGTGCGGAAGATCCAGGCGAGCACAGACATGCAGACCGTCAGGAAGGCGATGATGATCACGGCGCTGAAGATCGGGCTGACGTCGGAGACCTCGAAGAAGCTCCAGCGGAAGCCGCTGATCAGATAGAGCACTGGATTGAAGTGGCTGACAGCCTGCCAGAAGGGCGGCAGCATCTTGATCGAGTAGAAGCTGCCGCCGAGAAATACGAGCGGCGGGATCACCAGCATCGGGATCAGGTTCAGCTGCTCGAAATCCTTGGCCCATATGCCGATGATGAAGCCGAACAGGCTGAAGGATATCGCCGTCAGCACGAAGAAGAAGACCATCACGAAGGGGTGAGCGATCGTCAGGTCGACGAAGAGAGACGCCGTCAGCAGGATGATCGTGCCGATCATCAGCCCCTTGGTCGCCGCCGCTCCGACATAACCGAGCACGATCTCGACCATCGAGACCGGCGAGGAAAGCACCTCGTAGATCGTGCCGGTGAACTTCGGGAAGTAGATGCCGAAGGAGCCGTTGCCGATGCACTGCGTCAGAAGTGTCAGCATCATCAGGCCGGGCGTGATGAAGGCGCCATAGGAGACGCCGTCGATCTCCTGGATGCGTCCGCCGATCGCCGCCCCGAAGACGATGAAATAGAGCGAGGTGGAAATGACCGGCGACACGACGCTCTGCAGCAGCGTGCGGCGGGTGCGGGCCATCTCGAAGAAATAGATCGACTTGATCGCTTCGATGTTCATCGCCCTGCCCCCACGATTTCGACGAAAATGTCTTCCAGCGAGCTCTGCCGCGTGGAAATGTCCTTGAGCCTGATGCCGGCCTCAGCCAGGGCAGCAAGCAGGGTGGTGATCCCGGTCCGCTCCGCGCTGGTGTCGTAATCGTAGATCAGACAATGGCCAGCGCCTTCGAGCGTCAGGTTGTAGCCCGAAAGCACCTCGGGCACCCCCTCCAGCGGATGGGCGAGATCGACGCGCAACTGCTTGCGACCGAGCTTCGACATCAGCGCAGCCTTGTCTTCGACCAGCAGGATCTCGCCGCCGTTGATGACGCCGATGCGGTCGGCGATTTCTTCCGCCTCTTCGATGTAGTGCGTCGTCAGGATGATCGTGACACCCGAGGCGCGCAGGCGCTCGACCACGTCCCACATGCTCTTGCGCAGGTTGACGTCGACGCCGGCCGTCGGCTCGTCGAGGAAGAGTATCCGCGGCTCATGCGACAGCGCCTTGGCAATCAGCACGCGCCGCTTCATGCCGCCCGAAAGCTCGCGCAGCATGTTGTCCTTCTTGTCCCAGAGCGACAGGTCCTTCAGCACCTTCTCGATATGGGCGGGGTTCGGCTTCTTGCCGTGCAGCCCGCGGGAGAAGGAGACGGTGTTCCACACGGTCTCGAAGGCGTCGGTGGTCAACTCCTGCGGCACGAGCCCGATCATCGCGCGGGTCTCGCGGAAATCGCGCACCACATCGTGGCCCCCGACCATCACCGTTCCGCCGCTCGGATTGACGATACCGCAGATGATCGAGATCAGCGTCGTCTTGCCGGCGCCGTTCGGCCCGAGCAGCGCCAGGATCTCGCCTTCCTCGATATCGAGGCTGACGCCCTTCAGTGCCTTGAAGCCGGAGGCATAGGTCTTCGACAGATTGGAAACGGAAACGATTGGCGCCATGAAAACTGATCCGGAAGGAGGGGCAGAGTCTTGAGGTCCCGCCCTATATGGGACAATTCATTCCGATTTGCAGCCGGCTGGAATGAAAAAACAAGATGACTGTGCGTCAACGCGGCTGAGACAGTCGCGTATCGGTGCCCGCTCCGGCCGTTGTCGGCCTCGGGAGCCTGCGGTCGACCAGCCGGTCATGGACCAACATCCCGGCCAGCATTGCCACCACGAAGAGCACCGTTGCCGGCAAGCCAAGCGACAGCGAGGCGAGCGCCGGACCCGGGCAAAGCCCGACCAGCCCCCAGCCGACGCCGAAGATCGCCGAGCCGACGATCAGTCGGCGGTCTATGACCTGGTTGTTGGGCAGATGAAAGCTTTCGTCGAACAGCGGGCGCTTCAGCCGGCGCGTCACGAGAACGCCGAGCGCCGAAACGAAGACGGCCCCGCCGAGCACGAAGGCAAGGCTGGGGTTCCAGTTGCCGGTGATATCTAGGAATGCGCGCACGCGGGCCGGATCGAGCATGCCGGACAGCGAAAGACCGAACCCGAATACGACGCCGGAGACGAGCGCCGCGGCAAGGCGGAGCAAGGCGCTGTTCATGCGAAGAAACCCGCAACGAAGACGGTGACGATCGCCGCTGCCATGAAAGTGGCAACCGCTGCCATCGAGCGACGCGACAGCCTTGCAAGCCCGACGACACCATGACCGCTGGTGCAGCCCGAGCCCATGCGCGAGCCGAAGCCCACCAGCAGGCCGCCAGCCACGAGAAGCGGCCAGGAGGCCGTCACGGTCACCGACGGCCAGGCATCGAAAATGAGACGGTACAGCACCGGTCCGGCGATCAGCCCCAGCACGAACAACGCGCCCGACGAAGCCTGTACGCCCTGCAGCAGGCGCCCTGCGATGCCGCTGATGCCGGCCACCCGGCCATTGGCCACCATCAGGATCGCCGCCGACAGGCCAATCAACAGCCCGCCCGCCAGCGCATTCCCGTATTCATTCATGCTTTAGAACCATCCCGACAGAAGATCTGATAGAGCGCGCCTACGAGACGCGCCACCTTGTCGTGACTAAGCCGATAGAAAACCTGCTTGGCCTGCCGACGGGTCGAGACAATGCCGGCATCCCGCAACACCGTCAATTGCTGCGAAAGCGTGGGCTGGCGAATGCCCAGCATTTCCTCGAGCGCTGCGACAGAATGCTCGCCCTCGAGCAAGGCGCTCACGATCAGCAACCTATTGCGGTTGGCAAGTGTCCTGAGGATTTTTGAGACTTCGGCGGCGTGCACAGCCATATCGCTGCGCATTCCCGGAAATTGCATGACCGTTCCCATTTCGTCCCTCCTGTGGCGTCAAGGAGTGAGTAGGGCCCCCAATGCTTGTAGCGGCCGACCAGACACTATCCAAGATTGTTATACGAACTAATATAATATCGTATTACTTATTACAAAACCAGACGAAAGGGAAAGATCAGCATGGCCCCGGCATTCCGAGGTTTTGTTGCGCGCAGAAAAATAGATAGAAATTTCAGTTAGTTATAACAAGATTCGGAAAAGTCGCGAATCGCCATATTTGGGGCAACCGTTCGGAACACGATCCAGTTGGACTAAAACCTAAAGTATAATACTACTTAATTAGAGAATCGGCGCGGTCCGCAGACCTTCGCCGGCAGCCGGCCAGCAACGCATTCGAACGAAAGCCGGCGCAAGATTTCCCCGGCCGACCGCAGCAATTGCGCCCGGTTGTCACGAAACCGTGACGCTCTTCGATCAGTTTGCAACGCGCGGGCCGCGACATCGCCCTTTGATTTGCGCTCGTGATTTGCACGCCGGAGCCTCCCCCTTTTGCTCCGGTCGTTGGGCCGGCCTCCCCGCCGGCCTCTTTTTTTTGCCAGCTTCCGAGCGTCGGTAGCCGGCGGCTCGAAAGCACAGCTGCGGACCGACCGAACCACTAATCGCAGTGCCGATAGCCGGTCTTGCGGGTTCTGAGGTCAAAGTGGAAGTGGTCCTTGTGGAACGGATCGCTGCCCGGGCCGAGCACGGTGTTGAAGTACTTGCAGCTGTCGGAGCGAACGGCCTTCAGCAGCGCCTTCTCGCGGAAGGCGAAAAATCCTGGCTTGCGCACGTCGATTTCCTTGCCGTTCTTAAGCACGAACTTGCCGACGTCGATGGCGTTGCCGCGCGCATGTTCAGACATCGGATTGCCGCGACGCGAGTTCATGGTGCGGCAGGAGTAGCCGCCGAGCGGCTTGATCGTCTTGATGCCGGACCAGTAGCGGTAGCGCGACGACGGCGCGAGTTCGTACTTCACCCATTTCGCAAAAGCCTCGGTCACCTCGCAATTGAGCTTCACCGCCGGCTTCACGCCGATGCCGCCGGAGAGGCCACTGAGTTCGATCGGATAGTCGATGCCGCAGGACGGACCGTTGCTGATGCGCGGAATGTCGCGAAAGGTGACGCCGAGCTTTTTCAGGCGCTGGCGGCAGGCGATTTCGGAACCGGGCATCGCGCCGGTATCGTCGGGCGTCGACATCGGATTGTTGGCGCGCGGCAGGAAGGCGACCTGCTGTGGCTCCTGCGTGCGTTGAAGGGCGCGCTGCCGTTCCATGGCGCGGGCGCGCTGCGCCTCGTCGGCGGCCATCTTGTCCGGCGACAGCGGCGGCAGATCCGGATCATAGCCAAGGTTCGCCTCGGCCGGTGCTGCGCTGTTTGCGCCGCCGAGCTGACGCACATTCTCGTCCCCAATGCCGCCGACCACCGGCTGGCTGGCATTGCCCTCGGCGATGTCGTTGCTCTGCTCTTCCGCGAGCCCCACCACGGGCTGCTCGACGCCGAGCATCGCATCCATGTTGACGCCCTCTTGCGGAATAGGGCTCGAGCCGGCGCCTGGCGGTTGCGCGCCCGTGGCCACAGCCTCGTCGCTATCGAGCATCGGAAGCGCGCGGCGCGTCTGCTGGGGCGCCGCATGCTGCGGATTGGCCTGGAAGGTCGACGGTTGCGTGGCGGCGGGATAGGCGGCCACCTCCTCTGCCGGCACGGCATCGACAGGAACCGGCCCGATCGACCCGACCCGCGCCCCGCCATCGATGCGGCCGGGCGGCGACAACGCGTCATCGGTCGAGCAGGTGACGAGCGAAAACGAGAGAACGAGCGCCGTCAGCGGGCGATGGAGACGAGTAACATAGGCCATACCGAACTGCGCCTTCCTCCAGATGGCCAGAAAGACCACCGTCTTCGCCCCGCTGCCCCTGCAGCCGCCTTGCGCTCGATTGGCACGCAATGGTTGCCGCAGCACCTGCAATTGCTGCCTTTTGCCTGTGTCGCAAACCGGGCACAGCGGTCGAAAAGGCTGATTTGCCTGGGATTTTATTCAAATACGGTAAACGAAGGCTTGCGCATCACCTGCAGGAAATTGGGTGCGCCGGGCGAGAGCCGGCCGCTATATGATGAAAAAAGAGCCCGCGTCCTCATCGGACGCGGGCTCGCATGCTCAAGACTGGATCGCGCAGGGGTTAGCGGCACTCGCCGCGATGGATGACCTGGAAACCGGCACCACCCGCCTCGCAGGCGTTGGAGAAGGTTTCGATGCGGCTGCCACGCTGGCCGCAGACCGGGGCGTATTCGCGGGTGCAGAACTGACCCTCGGACGGACGGTCGTCCTCCCTGCGGCATTCGCCGCGACCGATCACCTGGAAGCCCTCGGAGCGCGCCTGGCAGGAGTTCGGGAAAGTCTGCATGCGACCGCCGCGCTGGCCGCAGACCGGCATGTATTCCATGGTGCAGGCCTGGGGCGGACGCTCCGGCGGACGGTAGTCCGGGCGGCACTCGCCGCGGTGGATGACGTTGAAGCCATCGGCACGCGCCTGGCAGGAATTCGGGAAACTGCGCGTGCGATTGCCGCGCTCGCCGCAAACCGGCGCATATTCCATCGTGCAGGCCTGCGGGCGCGTGGGCCTCGGCCCCGGCCGCGGCTCATCGACGACCACGGTACAGGCGGAAAGAAATCCGAGCACCAGCATCAGCAAGGCGATCGGCCGGGTCAGAAGTAGTTTGAGAAGTGCCATGGTGTCCCCTCTGGTGCAGCGGCCGGCAACCGGAGCGACGCCCCGTCGAACACCTCCCGCTTCTCGCGTATCTATCCCCGGCGGTGCTGAGGTCAAGACGGAGAATGTCTCCGTACACGACAACCGGTGTGATGACGGCGGCACCTAAACAGCGATCCTTGCGACAGCATTGCGGTCAGACCCGCATGAAAAACCCGCGCGGCGTGCCGCGCGGGTCGCAATCGACAAACCTATGGATCAGGCGGCGCGGCCGTAACCTGCGTGCGAGCCTGAAGGTTGCAGCCGGAACTTCGTCAGCAGCGACTTCAGCTCGCGGCTTTCGGCCGCCAGCGTCTGGCTCGCTGCTGTGGTCTCCTCCACCATCGCGGCGTTCTGCTGGGTCATCTGGTCCATGCTGTTGACGGCGACATTGACCTCTTGCAGCCCGGTCGCCTGCTCGCGGGCGGCCGTCGCGATCGAGGCCACCTGCTCGTTGACGCGGTTGACCTGCGCCTCGATCTCCGAAAGCGCCTCGCCGGTGGAGCGGACCAGGTCGACGCCGGCGCCGACCTCGCGCACCGAGGCGCTGATCAGTTCCTTGATCTCCTTGGCGGCACCGGCCGAACGCTGCGCCAACTCGCGCACTTCCTGGGCAACGACGGCAAAGCCGCGGCCCGCCTCGCCGGCACGCGCCGCCTCGACGCCGGCATTGAGCGCCAGCAGGTTGGTTTGGAAGGCGATCTCGTCGATGACGCCGATGATCTGACCGATACGGCCGGAGGAGCTCTCGATCCGCCCCATCGCGTCGATGGCATTGCGCACGATGCCGCCGGACTTTGCGGCGCTGGTCTTGGTCTGATCGACCATCGCACGCGCCTCGTTTGCCCGCTCGGAGGCGTGGCGAACCGTCGAGGTGATTTCGTCGAGCGCCGCGGCTGTCTCCTCAAGGGCGGCTGCCTGCTGCTCGGTGCGGCGGGACAGATTGTTGGCGGCCTCGGAAATGTCGCCGGCGCTAGCGGTGACGATCTCGGTCGAATGCGAGATCGAGCCGATGACATCGCGAAGCGCTGCGACGGCGGTGTTGAAGTCATCCCGCAGCTTGCCGTATTCCGGCGCGATGTGGCCGATCTCGGCGGTGAGGTCGCCGCTTGCCAAGAGTTCGAGCGCCGCGCCGACGGTTTCCATCGTCTCGGCCTGGGCCTCGGCCGTCGCCCGCTGGCGCTGCTCGTTGCCGCGTCGTTCAGAGCTCAAGCGCTCCTGCTGCTCTGCCTCGCGCGAGCGCAGCTCCAGCCGTTCGCGCACCGAGTCGCGCAGCACCACGAGGACCTTGGCCATCTGGCCGATCTCGTCGCCACGGTCGGTTTCGGGCACCTCAGAGGAAAGATCCTCGTCGGCGATCGCCCGCATCGAGGCCTTCAGCTTCTCAACCGGCTTGATGACGCTGCGCACGATCGCCAGCGCCGCCATCAGGATGGCGAGCGCGGCAGCGGCAAGAATGCCGGCAACCTGCCAGGCACGCTCGCGGAACATCGCCGCCAGATCGTCCGCATAAACGCCGGTCCCGACCACCCAGCCCCAGGGCTTGAAGCCGGCGACGTGGGAATACTTCAGCACCGGCGCGTCGGCACCGGGCTTCGGCCAATAGTAATCGACGAAACCCTGGCCGCTCTTTTCGACGGTCTTGACGAACTCGACGAAGAGCTGCTTGCCGTTGGGATCCTTGTTTTCGGTCAGGTCCTTGCCGTCGAGCTCCGGCTTGATCGGATGCATCACCATGGTCGGATGCATGTCGTTGACCCAGAAATAGCCGCTGCCCTGGTAGCGCATCGCCTTGATCGCTTCGAGCGCGCGCTTTTGCGCTTCCTCGCGCGAAAGCGTGCCGGCCACTTCCAGCTTGTGATAGGCGTCGAACACGGCGATCGCGTTCTCGTCCATCGCGGCAAGCATTGCCTTGCGTTCGCCGACGAGCTTTTCCTGCGCCTGGAACAGACCGAAGGTCAGCGCCGCCGCCATGGTCAAAAGCGCGAATGCCACCAGCGCGTAGAGGCGCGCCGAAATCCTGAATTTCTTCATTGCCAATCCCCTGCCCCTCGGCGCTCCCCGCGCCGCCCCGAATCCTGGCCGCTGCGGCATAGCCGGCAGGCACTCCCAGAGCCTGCAGGTTAGGGTCAGGTCTTTGCAAAGCTCCTAACGAGCACCCCCTAAATTTGACAATTCTCAATCAGCTTATGCGAAAGTCTAACGAGCCGGCAGTTCGAGGACTTCGCCGGCATTTGTGCGGCACCGGCTCTTCCCTCTGGAAGCGCGCTCGGGTTACATCTTGTCTCCAACAGGGAGACTGCTGCATGACCGAACAGACGAGACCGACCGGCGAACTCACCTTGCGCACGCTCGCGATGCCGGGCGATGCCAATGCGGCGGGCGATATCTTCGGCGGCTGGGTGATGGCGCAGATGGACCTGTCCTGCGGCATCCGCGCCGCGGAACGGGCGCGCGGCCGCGTCGTCACGGCGGCGGTCAAGGAAATGGCCTTCGCGCTGCCGGTCAAGATCGGCGACACGCTCTGCATCTATACGGACGTGGTCAAGGTCGGCCGTACCTCGATGACGCTCAAGGTCGAAGCCTGGGCGCAGCGTTATCTCTCGCATCTGATGGAAAAGGTGACGGACGCGATCTTCGTCATGGTCGCGCTCGACGAGAACGGCAAACCGAAGCCGGTGCCGGCGGAAGAATAGGAGCGCGGCGCATGGAGCCTACCCATACCGACCCGGAGATCTTCTCGCATATCCGCGTCGTCATGGGCATGATCGTCAGCCTGAGCCTCGCCCGGCTTTTGAGCGGCATTGCACTCTTCGTCCAGCATCCCGGCAAGACGCGCGTCTACTGGATCCACCTCGGCTGGGTCCTGTTCATGTTCGTCTTCCTCGTGCACTTCTGGTGGTGGGAGTTCCACCTGCATTCGCTGGCGGTGATCGATGTCAGCGTCTACCTGTTCGTCGTTCTCTATTGCTGCGTCTTCTTCTTTCTCTGCGTCATGCTGTTTCCAACGACGCTCGACGACTACAGCGACTACGAACATTATTTCATGTCGCGCCGGGCCTGGTTCTTCGGCGCGCTGGCGCTTGCCTTCGCCGTCGATCTCGTCGACACCGCGCTGAAGGGAAAGGCCTATTTCGCGTCCTACGGCCTTGAGTATCCGGCACGCAACGCCGTCTACATCCTGCTCTGCATTGCCGCCGCCTGGACCCCGAACCGGCGCTTTCACGCGGTCTTCGTCGTCGCAGCCGTCGCCTACCAGCTGGTCTGGATGTACCGCGCTTTCGATCTTCTCGATTGAGACGCCGCAGGGCCGTCGTTGAGGATTTCCGCCCGGCGGTCTTGATCCAGCGGCACGGCAGTGCTTTATCCGTTAGTCATATCTGTATCTTGCATATGCAGGTCGGGGGACTGTTGCATCATGGAAATCTTTACCGCTGCCGGCCTGGCTGCGCTTCTTCAAGTCATCGTCATTGACCTCGTTCTCGCTGGCGACAACGCCGTCGTGATCGGTCTCGCTGCCGCCGGCCTGCCGACGGACCAACGCAAGAAGGTCATTCTCGTCGGCATCATCGCCGCCACCGTGCTGCGCATCGCGCTCGCCAGCGTCACGGTGCAACTGCTCGAAATCATCGGCCTGCTGCTCGCCGGCGGCATTCTGCTGCTCTGGGTCTGCTGGAAGATGTGGCGTGAAATTCGCGAGCAGCAGGCAGCAAATGCTGCAGGCGAAAGCGGACAAGGCTCCGAGGCGCCCAGGAAGACCTTCATGCAGGCGGCCATCCAGATCGTCGTCGCCGACGTCTCGATGTCGCTCGACAACGTGCTTGCCGTTGCCGGTGCCGCCCGCGAACATCCGACGATCCTGGTGATCGGCCTTGCGCTTTCGATCGCCATGATGGGCATCGCCGCCGGCTTCATCGCCCGGCTGCTCAACCGCCACCACTGGATCGCCTATATCGGTCTCGCAATCATCCTCTATGTCGCGCTCGACATGATCTATCGCGGCTGGGTCGAGGTCTGGCCACATGTCGCGCCGGCCGTGGCAGCCGTGGTCTGACGCCGGGTCGGCGACCGCAAATCGCAAGCAATGGAAAAAGGCAGGGCTTTCGCCCTGCCTTTTGCGTTTGCAGCGATGTTTACCGTCAATTGCCGGACGTCCTTCACCCCTTGAAGATGAAGGAGGCGCCGATGGCAATCAGGGAGAACCCGACGAGGTGGTTCCATCCGATCGATTCCTTCAGCCAGAAGACCGAGAACGCGGCAAACACCAGAAGCGTGATGACTTCCTGCATCGTCTTCAATTGCGCCGCCGAATAGACCTGGTGGCCGATGCGGTTGGCAGGCACCGCCAGGCAGTACTCGAAGAAGGCGATGCCCCAGCTGGCGACGATGGCCATGTAGAGCGGCGATGACGTGTACTTCAGGTGACCGTACCAGGCGAAGGTCATGAACACGTTGGAGACAAGGAGCAAAAGGATCGGCCAGAGATAGGCCGGAGTGAGGGTGAACGACATGAAGAACCTCGGCGCGCGAATCACCTTCAGACGATGCGCCGGCGCTCCCCATGGGCGCAAGTGCCGACTGTTTCTCGACGCCCGCACCGCTACCGGAGCGCGCGCGCCCGCTATTTTTCTAGTACTTACGGTGGCGAGCCGGCGCGAATCGCGCAGCAATTCCGCGCGTTTGCAATCCCTGCCCTAGTTTTTTACGGGTTTTGCCACAATTTTGCACCGGCGCATGGTGAATGAAGCTTTGCTGCCCGACGGGGCAGACAGGGGAATACCACACTTCGATACGGCAGTTGCCGTGAAGCTGGCTCCGCGTTTACCGCGGTTCGCCGACGTGCCCGATGCGGCGTCTTCTCGACGCCTGCACGCGTGCGCCCGCTGATATCTCCCCGCCCAACATGAGAAACCGTTGAGCAACCGGGTGCCATGCCGGCGATTGCCAGGCCGCCCCAACCGTTCGCACCAAGCAACTTGTCAAGGAGACCTGACCATGAAGGTCCTGGCGTTTCTTGCGGCTGCC
This sequence comes from Ensifer sp. ZNC0028, assembly GCF_000799055.1. Classification (NCBI taxonomy): domain Bacteria; kingdom Pseudomonadati; phylum Pseudomonadota; class Alphaproteobacteria; order Hyphomicrobiales; family Rhizobiaceae; genus Ensifer; species Ensifer sp. ZNC0028. The sequence goes on along the minus strand of NZ_JTLA01000164.1, from coordinate 12,718 downwards.
TATGTCGCGCTACTGACACCTGATTTCGCCAATGCGGGCATGCTCGCCCAGGCACAGCAATACAAGGGCCTGCACGAGGTCAAGAACAACAAGACCCTTCGTGCAGCACTCGGCATCAACCCGGCCCGCACCCCCTGGTGCGGCCACTTCATGGGCATGGTCGCCCGCAAGGCCGGACGCAGCCCGCCACAAAGCTTCGGCATCGCCCGTTCCTGGCTGCGTTTCGGCGCGCCCGTGAAGCTCGCCTATGCCCGCCCCGGCGACGTTGTCGTCGTGCGCACCGGCCGCGGCTATCACGTCGGCATCCTGTCCATGCTGTCGAAATCGACGGCCCAGCTGATCGGCGGCAACCAGTCCGGCGGCGTCAGGGTCTCGCAGTTCGCACGCGGCCAGGTGGTCGCCATCAGGCGGTAGCGCGGCCACACCGCGCCCGAACGAGCATCTTTCAGCGCCGGCTTTCCGGAATGCGGACGCGCGCCTTCAGGCGAGCCTTAGCCGCATGGCGCAGCGTCGCTCCGGTGGCAGCCCATGCTTCGCCTCGTTGGCAAGGATTTCGGCAAGACGCGGATCGAGTTCGCCCGCATCGAGCGTCACGAAGCCGAGCTTGCGATAGAAGTGCTCGTTCCAGGCAAGATCGCGGAACGTCGTCAGCGTGACGGCGGCAAGCGAAGTCACGCGCGCATGCGCGATTGCCGCCAGCATCAGCATGCGCCCGAGCCCCTGCCCCTGACGCTCCGCCTCGACGGCAAGCTGCCAGATATGCATGGCATCGTCGGCAATAGTGGCACAAAGAAAACCGATCGGCCGATCGGAGGCATCGACGATCACCACCGACAGCCCGGTTCGCAGGAACGCGCCATGGGCTTCCGCCGATTGCACGTCGTCGTCGGCAATCCAGGCAAGCTCAGGGATCGTGCGGAACGCCTCACCGGAGGAGCGCTCAATATCGGGCAGAAGGGAAAGGTCGCTTTCGCGTGTCGGTCGAATCAGGGGCATGATGGCGCCATCCTACCGCCGCGCGGCGCGAGGTCGACCCCGCTTCGCGTTCCCTGGCGGATCGTCAGACGCTTAAAGCGGCAAGGCCATCAACATCTCGTCGAAATAGACATCGTCGACCAGCAGCGCGCGCTGTTCCAGGCCGTATTCGACAAATCCCGCCTTCCGGTAGAGGTTGAGGGCAGCAGCGTTCGACGAGACGACCGTCAGCAACAGCCGCTCCACCTTGCCCCGCGCCTCGGCGACGATCCCGTCGACCAGCAGCTGCGAAAGCTCGGTGCCCCGCGCCTCCGGCAAGACATACATGCCCCAGAGCGTGCCCTTATGCCTTGCCTTTGCAGCCGTCGGGATCGCGAGGCCAGCAACACCCATGAGCCTTTCATCGCCATCGAAGGCGCCGAGCACCAAGCCGCTATCAAGGCGTTCCGCTGTGAGCGCGATCGGCCGGCCGGCCTCGTCCTCGTAGGACGCACCGAAGGCTTCCGGATGCTTCAGCAGCCCGTCCAGCCGAACAGCCCGATAGGCCTCGGCATCACTGGAGTTGAGCCGGCGAATGGAAAAAGGCGCCATCACTGTTGATCCCGTGCGCGATAGAGGTAGCCGGCCTGAACCAAGCGCGGCGGCATGAAGGCCGCGAACCTTGCACAATCGGCCGCTCCGCGGAAGCGCCGGCGAGTACAATCTGTCGTAGAAGCAGCGCGGAGCATTTTTGCGCATTGTGCAGCGTCTTCAGGCCCGATCCGGGCGATTTGCGCTTCTCGGACTTTCTAATTTAAGTTACGCTTAATTTCCTTCTGACCAGATGCCGCAGGAGGGGCCCGCCGCCTTGGAACGGAAGCTCGCCGTGATCCTTGCTGCCGATGTCGCTGGCTACAGTCGCCTTGTCGCGATCGACGAGGAAGGCACGCTTGCGACCCTGGCCACCTACTGCGAGACGATTTCCGGCCTGGCTTCGGAGCACGGGGGGCGCGTCTTCGGCGCGGCCGGAGACAGCCTGGTCGCGGAGTTCCAGAGCGCCGTACAGGCCGTGCGGGCGGCGGTCGCCATCCAGCGAACCCTTCAGCGCCGCAATGCCGACCTACCGCCAGAAAGGCGCATGGAGTTCCGCATCGGCCTCAATCTCGGCGACGTGGTTGTCGACGGCGGCAATCTGCTCGGCGACGGGGTCAATGTGGCCGCCCGGCTCCAGCAGGTGGCGCAGCCGAACGACATCTGCATTTCCGGCGCCCTGCACGACCAGATCGAAGGCAAGCTCGAGTTTCCGATGCAGCGGCTCGGCGAGCGCGCGCTGAAGAACATTCCGCGCCCGGTCCTGGTCCACCGCGTCGACTGGCGCGAGGATCCGGTCGGCGGGGATCTGCCGGGAATGCCGCTGTCGCTGCCCGACAAGCCGTCGATCGCCGTGCTGCCCTTCGTCAACATGTCCGGCGATCCCGAGCAGGATTTCTTCGCCGACGGCCTGACCGAGGACATCATCACCGCGCTGTCGCTCTACCGCTGGTTCTTCGTCATCGCCCGCAATTCCTCCTTCGCCTACAAGGGCCGCGCCGTCGACGTGAAGCAGATCGGCCGGGATCTCGGCGTGCGCTACATCGTCGAAGGCAGCGTGCGGCGCTCCGGCTCGCGGGTGCGCGTCACCGGCCAGTTGATCGAGGCCGAGACCGGAAACCACCTCTGGGCGCAGCGCTACGAGCGCGAGTTCGCCGATCTCTTCGCCATCCAGGACGAAATCACCCAGCATGTGGTCGCTGCGATCGAGCCGGAGATCCTGATCGGTGAAAACCGCCGCGCGCAGCTGCGGGGCACCGACAATCTCGGCGCCTATGAATGCCACATGCGCGGCACGCTGCTGCACAACGCGCAGGATTCCGCGGCCCATTTCGACGAAGCGATCGAGTGGCAGCGACGCGCCATCGCTCTCGATCCCGAATTCGGCCGCGCGCACATGATGCTCGCCCGCTCGCTCTTTGCCCGCTGCTTCTTCGGTTTCAGCAAGGACATCGACCGCGACAGCGCCGAGCTGCAGGCGGAGGCCGCGCACGCCGTGGTGATCGACGACCACGACCCCTATTGCCACTATGTCATGTGTCTCGCCAACTTTGCTGCCCAGCGGCCGCATGCAGCGGTCGAAGAGGCGCAGCACGCGATCGACATCAATTCCAACTTCGCGCTCGCCCACATGGCGCTCGGCTGGGCTCGCATCTATATCGGCCGTTTCGCCGAGGCGCTGGACCCGCTGCACAAGGCGCTGAGGCTGAGCCCGCACGATCCGCTCACCTATCTCTTCCTCAACCGTATGGCGCTCGCCCACTACCATCTCGGCAATTACGACGAAGCCCTGCGCTGCGCCGAGCGGGCGCTGCTCCTGCGCCGCACCTATTTCAACCTGGTGATGCTGATCACCTGTCTCGGCCAGCTCGACCGCATCGACGAGGCGCGCAAGCTCCTTCCGGAAGCGATCGCCAACGCACCGAGCGACGTGCCGCGCTACTGGCGCTTCTTTACCGCCTATGTCGATCCCGCCGACCACGCGCATTTCAACGACGGGCTCGTCAAGGCGGGCCTGCCCATGGTTCCGTAGGCCGCCATGACACGATCGCAACTGTTCGGGGTTCTGATCGGCATGACGGTGGTGGCGTTCTTCACCATCCTGCGCGCCCAGGATCCGCAGTTGCTGCGCCAGGCGCGCGACGTCACCTTCGACGAATACCAGCGCATAGCGCCACGCCAGTTCGAGCCGATGCCGGTCAAGATCGTCGATATCGACGAGGCATCGCTGCGCGAGCTCGGCCAATGGCCCTGGCCGCGCGACCGGCTGGCGAAGCTGACCAACCGCCTGAGCGAGATGGGGGCCGCCGCAATCGCCTTCGACGTGCTCTTTGCCGAGCCGGACCGCCTGTCGCCGCGCACGGTGGTGCGCGATGTCGGCGGCGTCGATCCCTCCTTCCTTGCCACCCTGCCCGACAATGACGAGATCTTCGCCGAAGCGATCCGCGACAAGCCCGTTGTGCTCGGCTTCGGCCTGACCAACGAGGGCAGCTACCTGCCGCCGGTCAAGGCCGGCTTTGCCCTGACCGGCGAAAGCGCCAACGAAGCGCCGCCGCGCCTGCGGGCCGCGACGCCGCTCAGGCCGCAGCTCGAGGCCAATGCCGCCGGCCTCGGCCATATCAGCCTCAATCCCGGCTCCTCCTCGGCGGTGGTGCGCACCGCCCCGCTGTTCCTGAGCGACGGCCAACAGTTCTACCCGAGCCTCGCAATGGAGGCTCTGCGGGTGGCCCAGGGCGCTTCGACCTATGTGCTGGCCGCCGCACCCGACGTCGCCAACACGCTGACGGCGGTCAAGATCGGCGACTTCGTCGTGCCGCTGATGTCGACCGGCGAGGTCTGGCTCTATGTGACGCCGGACACGACGGAACGCTATATCTCCGCCCGCCGCATTCTTGCCGATGGCGAGCCATCGCCGGATATCCGCGCCGGCATCGAAGGCAGCATCGTCTTCATCGGCACCTCGGCGGCCGGACTGCAGGATGTGCGCACGACCGCGCTCGGCCAGAACGTGCCTGGTGTTTCGATCCACGCACAGATCGTCGAGCAGATCCTCTCCGGCCGCTATCTCTCGCGCCCGGATTGGGCGAACGGGCTCGAAATTCTCTCGATCGCGCTTGCCGGAACGCTGCTGGTGCTGCTCACCACCTTCGTCAGCCCGGTGGTGGCGCTCGTCTGCGGCCTGGCGGTGACGGTGCTTGCGCTCGTCGCTTCCTGGATCGCCTTTTATTATGGCGGACGGCTCTTCGATCCGCTGGCGCCGATCCTCGCCGCCTCGATCACCCATTTCGCGGCCACAGCCTATCGCTTCCTGGTGACCGATCGCGAACGCCGCGAGGTGCGGCAGGCCTTCGGCCGCTATCTCTCGCCTTCGCTGCTTTACCGCATCGAGCATACGCGCAATGCGCTCAGCCTCGGCGGCGACGATCGCGAGCTCACCGTGATGTTCGTCGACGTGCGCAGCTTCACCGAAATGAGCGAGCGCATGACGCCGACCGAGGTCGTCGCCTTTCTCAACACACTGCTCGATGCGCTGAGCCGGCACGTGCTGGCCAACGAGGGCACGCTCGACAAGTTCATCGGCGATTCGATCATGGCCTTCTGGAATGCGCCGGTCGACGTCGCCAACCATCCGCAAAAGGCAGTGCGCGCGGCGCTCGGCATGCGCGAGACGCTGGCGCGGCTCAACGCCGACAATGCCTTCGGCTTCGGCGCCGATCAGGAGGTGCGCATCGGCATCGGCATCCACACCGGGCTTGCCTGCGTCGGCAACATGGGCGCCGAGACGCGGTTCAACTATTCCGCCGTCGGCGACACCGTGAACATCGCCGCACGCATCGAAGCGGCCTGCAAGGACGTCAACATCGACATTCTGGTGTCCGAGGCCACCGCCCAGGCTCTGCCGGACCATGCCATGCTCGACGCCGGCGCCCTCGGACTCAAGGGCAAGACGACGCGAACGCGGGTCTATGCCGTCGCCGGCGACGAAAACCTCGCCGCTTCGCCCGCCTTTCAGGATCTGCGCGGCCTGCACGATCGGCTGGTTGCCGCACTCGGCGCCCGAACGCAGACCAGCCGCAGCATCATCAACGCCGCCAAGCTGAAGGCAGCGGCGCTGACGCCGGCGCTCGCCGGCTTCTACGCCCGGATCGGCCGCCGCGCCGACCACTTTTCCCAGGCGACGGAAGAAAGCGCCAAGCGTCCGGCCGAGTGAGTTTTCCGGCGCAGGGCGGCCTTCGCATATACCTCACAGGATACATGAGGAAATATCAGGCCGCTGACCATGAAATACTTTCGTGGAGCGATCATGCACCAGTCGCAGGGCGGTTTGCGCTTACCGCATCCCGAAACTGATATCCTGGAGCATACCGAGCATCGGCGGCCTCGTTTCAGGATGGCAGCGAGGCACAGTGATTTGGCTACTCGCTCAGGATCTCCCGAGTCGAGCCTTTTGCCGCCGCTTCAATCGTGGCTTTCGCCTTGATGCTGTTGCGTTCCCTGATCCCCGCTCGGTTGATCGCCGCCACCGCCGCTTTGCGGTCCCGGGTCGCCGGGGGTGTCGTTGCGTGGACCGGGATCGCCGGGGTTATCCGGCTGCGAGCCCGGATCACCAGGGTTTTGCGGCTGCGGACCCGGATCACCGGGGGTCTGAGGCTGCGGTCCGGGATCGCCGGGGTTCTCTGGCTGCGGGCCCGGATCCCGGGGCTTTTCCTCGACCTTCGGTGGCGGCTTCTCCTCGCGGGGTTTCCTTTCGACGGGAGCCGGACGCTCGGGCACCGTACGGGTGGTGCCCTCGAACTGCGCCGCGCGCAGCCCGCAACCGCCGCCCACCCAGCCGATCGCTCCGGACAGGCGTTGTCCGCCGGACAGGAACGGCAGCGCCTGGGCATTGCCCAGCGTCTTCAGCGTCGTGCGGCTGACCCGTGTCGGCTCGCTGGCGCGACGACCGGGCTTGGCGACGACGCAGTCGCAACGCTGCGTCAGCTGCCGGCAGCCGCCAGGGCCGCAGAAATCCGCAGCGCCGCTCAGCAGCACGACGGCGGTGGTGCCATCGGGGCCGACGAAGAAATCAAAGGCAGTGCCACGCACGCCGATGGTCCCGGCCGGCGTGACGATCTCATAGGCCGAATGGCCGGACTTGCCGCTGATCCAGCGGAACGTCCCCTTGGCCGCCATGATGGTGAGTTTCTTCACCGACTTCTTGTCGTCATAGACGAACTTGTCGATGACCACGGACGAGCCCCAGCCGACGGCAAGCTTGGTGCCATCCTCGAAGACGAACTGGCCGAGGCCGGACTTCGAGGTCGAAATCCGTTCATCCCGGTAAACAGGGTCTCTGACCGCGATCGCACCGCGCGCACCGCTGACGGCCGTCCGGATTTCCACCGCCTTGCCGACCGGTTCGGCGGCAGACGCAGACATCGGGCCAAGGACCACGGCACAAAGCACGAATGCGGCACCACGCAAGCAGAACATGGCACCCTCCAAAGAACTATTGTTATCACGTGGCAGGCTTTGGTGTCTTCTCGCCCAATCGGGGTAACGCAGCGTCAGGTGCGCAACCGTAAGGGTTAGGCGGCGACGGCTTCTCGGCCAGCCTTGGTTGAAAACCGATGATTTCAGGCGTGAATGGCGCTTCCGGCGGCTGGCGCGTGAGCCGAGAAATGTTGCCTTTTTGTACTCCTTCGCCCCTTCACTTTCCGCCGGACTCTCTCCATATTCCCCGCCATGACCAAAGCTCCGAAGAATGCCCCGCCGAAGCCCTCCACGCCGTCCGGTTTCGAAGAAGCGCCCCAGGCGCCTTTGTCAGGCACGCCTCTATCAGGCAATGTCTCCGACTGGGTGAAGCAGCTCGAGGCGGAAGCGGAATCGTCTGCATTCGAGACCCAGCGCGAGATCGCCTCCAAGGCCGGCAAGCACCGCAAGACGGTGGAGATCGCCGCCTCCAAGGCCGCGCGCAAGGCAGCCGGCGCCGATGACGAGGCGCAGCCGAAGAAGGCGGGCAAGAAGGGCAAGGTCGAGATCGTCGGCAGCAAGTCGGCGCGCGGCACCTCCATGGGCGGCTCGACCGACCCGAAGACCCGCGCTGCCGCCGGCCTCAATCCGGTGGCCGGCCTCGACGTCTCCCTGGAAGACGCCGCCAAGCTGACCTCCACCTCGGGCGTCACCGCCACCGTCGAGGCGCTGTCGGCACTGATCGAGAGCGGCAACCCGCTGTTCAAGGACGGCAAGCTCTGGACCCCGCACCGCCCGGCCCGGCCGCCGAAATCCGAAGGCGGCGTCGAGATCCGCATGGCGTCGGAGTACCAGCCGGCCGGCGACCAGCCGACGGCGATCGCCGATCTGGTCGAGGGCCTGAATTCGGGCGAGCGCAGCCAGGTGCTGCTCGGCGTCACCGGCTCGGGCAAGACCTTCACCATGGCCAAGGTGATCGAGGCGACGCAGCGCCCCGCCGTCATCCTCGCGCCGAACAAGACGCTCGCCGCCCAGCTCTATTCCGAGTTCAAGAACTTCTTCCCTGATAACGCGGTCGAGTACTTCGTCTCCTATTACGACTATTACCAGCCGGAAGCCTATGTGCCGCGCTCGGACACCTTCATCGAGAAGGAGTCCTCGATCAACGAGCAGATCGACCGCATGCGCCACTCGGCCACCCGCTCGCTGCTCGAGCGCGACGACTGCATCATCGTCGCCTCGGTCTCCTGCATCTACGGTATCGGCTCGGTCGAGACCTATACCGCCATGACCTTCCAGATGAGCGTCGGCGACCGGCTCGACCAGCGGCAGCTGCTCGCCGACCTGGTGGCGCAGCAGTACAAGCGCCGCGACATGGATTTCCAGCGCGGCTCTTTTCGCGTGCGCGGCGATACCATCGAGATCTTCCCGGCCCACCTGGAAGACGCGGCCTGGCGCATCTCCATGTTCGGCGACGAGATCGACGCGATCACCGAGTTCGATCCGCTGACCGGCCAGAAGACCGGCGACCTGAAGTCGGTCAAGATCTACGCCAATTCTCACTATGTGACCCCGCGCCCGACGCTGAACGGCGCCATCAAGGCGATCAAGGAAGAGCTGGTGCACCGCCTGGCCGAACTGGAAAAGGGCGGCCGCCTGCTCGAAGCGCAGCGACTGGAACAGCGCACCCGCTACGATATCGAGATGCTGGAGGCGACCGGCTCCTGCGCCGGCATCGAGAACTATTCGCGTTACCTGACCGGCCGCAATCCCGGCGAGCCGCCGCCGACGCTGTTCGAATACATCCCCGACAATGCGCTGCTGTTCATCGACGAAAGCCACGTCTCCGTCAGCCAGATCGGCGGCATGTATCGCGGCGACTTCCGCCGCAAAGCGACGCTGGCCGAATACGGCTTCCGCCTGCCCTCCTGCATGGACAACCGCCCCTTGCGCTTCGAGGAATGGGACGCCATGCGCCCGGACACGATCGCCGTTTCGGCGACCCCCGGCTCGTGGGAACTGGAACAGTCCGGCGGCGTCTTTGCCGAACAGGTCATCCGCCCGACCGGCCTGATCGACCCGCCGGTCGAAGTGCGCTCGGCGAAAACCCAGGTCGACGACGTCTTGGGCGAAATCCGCGAGACGGCGGCCGCCGGCTACCGCACGCTCGTCACCGTGCTCACCAAGCGCATGGCCGAAGACCTGACCGAATACCTGCACGAACAGGGCATTCGCGTGCGCTACATGCACTCCGACATCGACACGCTGGAGCGCATCGAGATCATCCGCGATCTGCGCCTCGGCGCCTTCGACGTGCTCGTCGGCATCAACCTTCTGCGCGAAGGCCTCGACATTCCCGAGTGCGGCTTCGTCGCCATTCTCGACGCCGACAAGGAAGGGTTCCTGCGCTCCGAAACCTCGCTGGTCCAGACCATCGGCCGCGCGGCCCGTAACGTCGACGGCAAGGTCATCCTCTATGCCGACCAGATCACCGGCTCGATGCAGCGCGCCATGGACGAGACCAGCCGCCGCCGCGAAAAGCAGATGGCCTACAACGAGGCCAACGGCATCACGCCGGAATCGGTGAAGGCGAAGATCTCCGACATCCTCGACTCGGTCTACGAAAAGGACCACGTCCGCGCCGACATCTCCGGCGTCGCCGGCAAGGGCTTTGCAGACGGCGGCCACCTGGTCGGCAACAACCTGCAGGCCCACCTCAACGCGCTCGAAAAACAGATGCGCGACGCCGCCGCCGACCTCGACTTCGAAAAGGCCGCGCGCCTCCGCGACGAAATCAAACGCCTCAAGGCCGCCGAACTCGCCGCCATGGACGACCCGATGGCGCGGGAAGAGGCGAAGTCACTGGAGAGGAGCCGCAAGGTCGCCTCCTCCCCGGCATCCCCGTCTTCTCCGTCATCCTCGGGCCCGACCCGAGGATCCAAGACCAAGGACGAAAAGTCCCTCTTCCAAAAACCGTCCCTCGACGACATGGGCCCGGGCACCGACACGGAAACCCCACTGTTCCGCAAACCCGACCTCCACGAAATGGGCCGCGACGTTGCCACGCCTGCCGGCGCGGACAAATCGCTGTTCCGCCGCAACACCCTCGACGAAATGACCGTCGGCCGCACGGAAAAGCCGGTCATCGGCCATATGCCGGAGAAGCCGGTTCTCACCCGGGCGAAGGCGGGTGTCGGGTCCTATGAAGACCCGGCCGACCAGAAGCGACAAAAAGGCCGGACGAAGGGGAAGACGGGGCGGCCGGGAAGGTAGCTCCGCAAAGGCAAGAACGCGGTTCTGGGAAAAAACGACAGGTGGTCCGCAAGGGCGAGCCGAGCTCAATCTCCCCCCTTGTGGGGGAAATGTCCGGCACAATAGTGAGGGACAAACCTCCTCCTGCCACAAGAGGGGCATCTTTCCCACCGGGGGAGATCATCCGAGTGCCATCTTCCAAAAGCGACCATCGACGACATCTGCCCGGCACAGACACCGAACGAACTGGCCCCTTTCGTTACACAAGCCCGATGACGAACGACGGCGAAGTTGCCACCGTATGGCTGGGGCCCACTCGCAATCAACGAGGGATTGCTAATTTCGATCTATATCGTAAATTGCACCTAAGATCGAGATTCAAATGGGGAAGAAATTGGCGTTAAAGAGCATTAACTTCGGCGATGTAGATGCCAAAAACGAAATACTCAAGAATTCAAGAGCTGGAGATAGAACATTTTTTGATTCATACTCGATTCCAGAAAGGATAGATATCGATAAATACCTAAGCGGCGAAAAGTATTTCATCCTCGGACTGAAAGGAACGGGGAAGACAGCTCTTTTGAGATATCTGCACGACAAGGTCGTTCGAGAAGGTAGCCATTCAGAACTTATACTATTCAAGACACATGTTACTGAAGAAGACAGACAGAAGCTTTCGGCAAGCGCAGGGTATCAGATAGTAAGCGTCAACGATGTGTCGGCGTTCATTCAGGACTTTAAGGAGTCTTGGAAATGGCTGATTTATCAAAAGATAGCGACAAAGCTCAGAGATTCAGGCTATAATGATACCTATGCAATAAAACTCTATAAAATAACTGGCCTGTCAGAGAACAGAATTGGCGGCGCAATTGGAGCAATGTTCTCAAAGCTGTCGTCAGGCACATTGAAATTCTCTGGAGATGCGCTGGGTGTAGCGCTAGAACTTGGAGTCGAAATAGTATCTAGATCAGAAGAATCCGGAAAAGCCTCACTTTCAGACATAAACAGAGCCTGCTCCGAGTTACTGAAAAGCATAAGACAACAAAAGAATCTATACATCTTCTTTGACGAGCTGGAACTATTTTATCAAACCCCTGAGCAATTCGATAGAGATAGGCGAATCATTAGAGATTTAATCTACGCTATATCTCACATTAATGCGGAGTCTGCAGAGTATGGCAGACGGATATTTCTCATTTCATCTCTAAGAACTGAGGTCCTTCATTCAGTGCTGGAGCTTGGACACGAGATTGGTCGGGACGTGGACGACTACGGTGACCGCCTAGATTGGTCGTCGTCAACGGACGGGCCAGAGCACCCCTTACTGAAAATAGTAGCGAGAAAGATATCTGTCTCCTCAGAAACTCCCGTAAGCGAAGTATGGAGAAAATTCTTCCCGGAAAAGATCAACAATCAAGATTACTTTAAGTTCATATTGAATTCCTCATACTACAGACCCAGAGATATCGTTAGACTATTACGTGTAGCTCGCGATTACAACAATGAATCCGACTCTTTTACGACAGCGCATTTTGATCAAACATCGCTTGAGTACTCAAGGCAGACATGGCTCGAAATAACAGAAGAACTTTTGGCATCCTATAGAACAGAGAAGATCGCGGCTCTCCAGCGATTCTTTCTTGGATTCAGCACTCACTTTAAAAAAATTGATATTGAGAGCAGAGTCGCGAAGAAATACGAAAGCGACTCGGAAGTAAATGAGCTATTCAACAAAAGAGATATAAGCAGAACATTATCAGATCTATACAGGATAGGTGTTTTGGGAAATGATTTTGCTGTAAGGAACAGCATGGGAAGTGTGAGCCGAAGAAACCGGTGGATATTTAGAGGAAATACCACACTGAACGACGCAGAAAGAATGACGATTCACAAGTCACTTTGGAAACATCTGTCAATGGTGCCCGGGAGCGCGCCATGAGCATTGAAATACACCGGTTATATTATAGTTATAAAAACGGACCACGCGAGTAGGACGTTCTAGGGGGAGACTGTTTCAAGGTGTGCGACGGCGCCACCCCTTGCCGCCTCCCCCATTTCCCAGCTACAACCACCGCATGATCAAAACCGCGCTCATCGCTGCCACCTATTATGCGACGTCTCCATAGGGAGCGGCGCGTTTCGATCATGCCTTGAAACAAGCCGCCGTCAGGCGGCTTTGGTTTGTTCAGTGCTCCCTGGCGGCAATGCCATGGAGAGTACCGATGACAATATCCGACAACCCCACCGATGCCTTTGAGCCGCGCTCGGCGATCTCCCGGACGCTGATCGAGCGCGGATATGTCAACCAGGTGACTGACATCAAGGGCGTCGACGGCGCCTTTGCGGCCGGCGTCGTGCCTGTTTATGCCGGCTTCGACGCGACCGCGGACAGTCTGCATGTCGGTCATCTCATGCCGATCATGGCGCTGCGGCGGCTGCAGCAGGCGGGCCACAAGCCGATCGTGCTGAT